>URVS01000009.1 GCA_900551385.1 uncultured Mollicutes bacterium
CTGAAGCAGATTTATTAGTTTTAAAGAAAATACAATCACTTGAGCAAAAACAATATAAAAACGCAATGGAAAACATGGAAGAATTAAATATTAAATGCCATGATTTAAAGCAATTTGCTATTCATTTAAATTCTTTAAAAGGTAATGAAAATATGATTGAAGATTTCAATAAAATTGTAAATGAATATGACTCAACATTTAAAACTAATAACAATGCTTTAAATGCAGTTTTAACAGAAAAGAAACAAATATGCTTAAGAAAAAATATTGAATTTACGTGTATTATTAATGGAGAATGTTTATCATTTTTAAACGAAGTTGAAATTTATTCTTTATTTGGAAATTTATTAGATAACGCTATTGAAGCAACTGAAAAAGTCGATCCTAATAAAAGAACAATTAGTCTAAATATTAATCAAAAAGGAAAATTAATTTTAATTTATATTTATAATACTTATCAAGATGATCTTAGAATAGAAAACAATAAATTAATAACAACTAAAAAAGATTCTATTAATCATGGTTTTGGTTTAAAAAGCATTGAAAATATTGTAAAAAAATATAATGGTGATTTAAAAATATCAACTAATAATAATATTTTTGAATTAAATATCATTCTACAAAACATTAAAAATTAACCACTCACGCGCATTTTTTAACCGCTTACATTTTATTTATTTTAATAATAATTTTTTTCATTTACTTTAAAATTAAATATTGCTTATTAAAGCTATTAAAAATAAGGAGATTTATGAAAAAAAATTACGATATGCCTATTTTAGAGCCATTAGATGTTTTTCTAACAGACATTATTTTAACATCAGGAATTAATTATAGTGAAGATGCATCATTAGATGTTAATAATGGATTTGATTGGTAGGTGAATAAAATGAAAAAATTAATATTATTTGTTACAAGTTCTTTATTGATGTGCTGTTTATTAAATATAAATCATTTTAATAAAAATAATCATAATGATATTGCTATTAAAATAAAAAATAATCTAGCTGAACAAACTGATAAAATAGATTTTTATAATGGTGAAGGTAGATATGTTTCTACTGTCAAAGCTCAAATAAATAATGAAAACAATAGCATACGTTTTGTTTCAGCTATTAAAGTAGATATTAACAATACAAAAATATCTTTACCAGGAACATTTGGCTTTCACATTCAATATGAAAAAATAATTGAAGGAAATTCTACAATAATTGATAAAATGTATAATGTTGATTCTCTATATTATTCAATCTCTGCCACTGATGAAAATGGAGATAAAATAATTTATGGTTCTGAATTATCTAGTTATTATAATAATCACGAAGGAGCAACATTTAAATCAATAAAAGAATATTTTAATGATAATATTGAATACAATCTTTTTATGACTATTGAAGTTAGAAATATTCCTTTAGATAATTTAGATAATTATATCACTGCTCAACCATATTGCAAATTAGATAATGGAACTTATGATTTAGCAAAAGATATTAAATATTATTCTTTTAATTCATTAAAAAATGGAAATTATTTTACTCCAAAAATCGATATTAACAATTATAAAAGTCAATTAATTAATAATAATTCTTATTTAGTGATTAATACTACATTAAAAGGAATACATCCAAATTCACTTTATTTATTATTACAATTACAAGAAGGATGGCCTCAACCAACATATAAACTTAATGTTGAAAATTACATTGTAAATGATGATTCCACTACAACATTATATTTTAATTTAGATCAATCAGCCAATAATGAATTAATTTTAAAAAATGGTGATTATATAATGTCATTAAAAAATAATATCAATGATGTAGAAAATAGATTATCTAACACTAATGATGATAAAATGTTTAAAAATAAAATTGTTTCAACAAGTAATAAATCTATTTATGAATTTGGCGAATTATATGGTAATTTAAAACTTACTGTTACAAGATATAATGAATCATCAATTATTAATAATTCATATAGATTAGAAAATATTGATGACAAAGCAATATTAACAATTAATGCGGATATATCAATCGATAATTTATCAGAAATAAAATTTGTTGTAACAAGATTTACAACCTGGGCTACATCAAATCTAGATTATACAATTAAACAACTTGATGATGGAAGTTATGATGTATCTTGTGATATTTCTAATTTAGAAATAGATGGAAAAACTGATGATGGTCTCAATGGTGGATACTTTATTGAATTAAATACATCTACAATACGTGATAAAAAAGTACAATTAGGTACTGCACCAGAAACAATTACTATTGGAAATAGAACTTATTCTTTTGAAGAATTTTATGGTAATTTAAAAATAGTAATATCTAACAAAGAATAATTATTGTATTTTATTTAACCAAAAAAGGATATGACTCTTACATATCCTTTTCATTTTTGACTTTTTCACTCCTAAAAAAATTTAAAAGACTTTTATATATTTGTACCTTCATTTTTCTTAAAGACTGGTGAACCATCTTTTTCTCCAGATAATATTACATTACTTTCTAATGCTTTGAAATTTTTATCTGTAGCAGTTTCTGGAACGGTAATTTCTATATCTTCATACCAAGTAATAGTTTTAGATGATTCAATATTTAAACTTCTAAAATTATATACTTGTCCAGGAGTAGGATCATAAGAAAACATAATAACATTTTTACCTTTTCTCAATGTATATGTTCCTAATTCAACTGCTTTATAATTGTTCCATTGTTGTCCAGTATGAATTAAAGCTTCACTAGTTTGTTCAACTCCATTAATAGTAAAAGTAAATCTATCAGTGAATTTATATTGAGTAGGTAATCCACTTAAAACGACAGAAATTTTTGCGTTTTCATCTTCTTCGCTAGCATTTAATCTAAAGATAATTGTTGATTTAGTATAAGCACTAACACCTGCACAATTTTCATTTTATTTTTATTAAATCCACCTTCAATAATTGCTTTATCATCAATCGCGTTAAATTGATATCCTTGTGAAGCATTAGTCCAACGTAATAATAAATCTTCATCTCCAACTAAAGTTAATTTAACAAATGATAAACTATATCCTTTTTGTCTAACAGAAAATGAAATAATGTTTTCTCCTTCTTTAAGATTAATTTTTCCTAAATTAAGATCACCAAATGATTTTTCATTTTGATTAGATGCTCTAGGTGCAGTTGTTTTAGATGTAAAATCTTTTCCATTAACTGTTATTCTCATTAAACTAGTGTATTCTACATAAGTTTTTGTAAATACTGAACCTACTTTAACTATCATTGTTACTTCTTTAGCTTTACTTGAAGTAATATTAAAAGTTAATTTTGATTCATTTTCTAAACTCATATCTGATACATAAGAAAAATCTTCTGTACTACCTACTGAACTACCTGTGGATTCAGCATATCCATTAACTGAATTAAATTCATATTTTGTTCCTTCAACATTTATATCAGGTTTAACTGGACCTTGTGAAGAAGTAGAAGACTTTGAGCTTGATTGTGAAGTATTATTATTATTACAACCAGCAATAGATACTACCCCTCCTAATAATAATGCTGAACATACTAATGTTTTTAATATTTTTTTCATTTATTTTTCCTCTTTCTTTTTATATATTGCATTATAAACAAAGGCTGAAATTGTTGTAGCAATTGATAATCCCATAACTACTCCTAAGCTAATTTGAACTTGATCAATAGCTTTTTCCCACCATGTTTTTATCTTTACAATTTTACTTGATGCACTAATACCGTTCATTGCAATAGATTGTGATTGAACATATAAAACTCTATGACATGCTTCTCTAAGAGCTTTTACTATTGTTGGATTATCTTTATATTTATCCCAAGCAGTATATGAGCCACCTAACATCCAAACATCAGATCCTGCAACTATTGCTTCTGCTTTAACATCATCATTAATTATATAAGGAAGTCCGAATGCTGAATCTGATTCAACAAAGCCAGTGAATCCCCATTCATTTCTTAAAACTTCTGTTAATAAGCCTTTATGAACTACTGAACTAGAACAACCAATTCTATTTAAACTTGACATAATTGAATCAGCACCACCTTCTGTGATACTTATTTCAAATGGTTTTAAATAGATTTCTCTTATTGTTTGTTCATTTGCAAATGTAGAAACAGCTCTTCTATTTTTTTCTTGTTCATTTAAAGCAAAATGTTTAGCACATACAATAATTCCTTTACTTTTTAATCCTTTAATTTCAGAACTAGACATCATACTAGAAATAAAACTATCTTCAGAATAATATTCTGCGTTTCTTCCACAATATGGATTTCTATGTAAATTAATTCCTGTAGCGTATATTAATTGGTATCCTACATGCATTATTTCATGCGCAAAAGCCACACCTAATTTATTAATTAAATCTGCATCCCATGTTTGAGCCATTATAATTGCACTTGGAAAGCCCATATATGTATTATCTAAATTTGCATTAGCAGCTCTTATACCTAAAGGCCCATCTTGTGCTCTTGCTCCAGGAGCCCCTACACTTACTGCACCTGCTAAGAACAAATATCCATAAGTACATAAATAATTCATTTCATTCCAAGATAATTGATTTAATAAATCTTCCCACATTGGATCATTAAATGGTAAATCTTTTATCATTGCTAAGTTTAATTCACCGAATTCAGAAGTGATTGTTTCCATTAATGGCATTGTATCATTTTCATTAGCTTCAGGAACATGAGCATATTGCATATCATAAACCATTCTTTCATCTGTACATTTTAAGCTTACTGGTTTAGTTGGGTATGTTTCATTCCAATTTGATCTTGATAAATAAGTAATTTTTTGATCTTTTGTTCCTTCATATAAATTAACATCTACATCATCAAATTGATTAGTAATTTTATAACCTGTTTGACTAGAAACAGAATATTTTTCAAAGTCATTATTATTAATAGTAATTTTTTCAACTAATGAAGCATTACCATTTTCATCCATACCATTAGAAGTTGAATATCCTTTTTTAGCTAAAATATTATTTATAGCATTATGAGAAGATGTTCCAACACCTAAATAATAATCACCTTTTTCTAAAATATATGTTTTTTTGTTATATGAATCATATGTTTTAAAATCTTCACCTTTAACTACAACAGTTAATTTTTCTTTTTCATTTGGTTCTAATAATTTTGTTTTTGCAAATCCAACAAGTTCTACACTGGCTTTTTCAATATTATGTTCTTTATCATAATCAGTATATGGTTTTTGTAAATATACTTGCATTACTTCTTTTCCTGATAAAGAACCAGTATTTTCAATAGTTAAACTTATTTTATAATTTTCTCCATCTTTATTGACTTGATAATCACTATATTCAAATGTTGTATAACTTACACCATGTCCAAATGGAAATGCTACTTCATCATTATATGACCATTCATTATTAGTAGTGCTACCATTTATTCCTTTAGCGTTTCTTCCACCGAGAATAGAATCTTCATATCTAGTTTCATAATATTTATAACCTAAATATATACCTTCTTGATATACAACATATCTATCATTACAACTATTAGCAAAAGAAGATTCTGGTACATTACTAGAAATATCAGTAAATGTAAAATCTCCAAAATTCATAGTTGATGGCATAGAATCAATATCATTAACAAATGTATCGACTAAATGTCCACTTGGATTTGTTTTACCTGAAAGAACATTACCTATAGCTTTATAAGTAGCATTACCACCAAAACCAACATTAATACAAGCATCAATTTCATCAAATTTTAATAAATTTTTCATCTGAAATGAAGTTCTTGTATTAATTAAAATAATTATTCTTTTTAATTTTCCATTTCTTTTTAATTCACATAATTGATTTATAACTTCATATTCATCTTTTGATAAGTCTAAATATGAATTATCTAAACATTCATCTGATTTAAAATAAATATCTCCATCTTCTCCACTATTACGAGTAAGAGTCATAATTGCAGCATCATTATATGAAGAAACTACATCACTACCTACACCTTCAACAACTTTATTCCAAGGAGCTTCACAAACAGAAAATTCTCTATAATATGGATCTTGATTATATCTAGTATCTTTACAACTAGATCCACTAACCATTCTCCATCCACCATAGCCTTGACCATTAGGAAATGCATTATTTTTATAAAAATTCCATAATTTATTATTTATTTCAAATCCTGCTCCACCTTCACTAGTAGGTGTTTCTAAAGTTTGTTTAAAATCTTTATCAATTGTAGCGGCAACTCCACCAGAACCTCCACTTGAACCAGTAGCAAAATGAACAGATCCAATACCAAATAAACTAACTTTAGAACCTTCTATAAGAGGTAAAGCATTGTTTTTATTGAATAAAACTGCCATGCCTTCACTAGCAACTTGTTCTCCGATATCTAAAGAATTTTGTCTCATCGCTACATCATTTAATGAACCATCTTCATTTTTAAAATCTGAAGAAAAATATTCAGTGTTTTCATCACCATTATTTTCAATAACATATGGATTTATCTTTAAAGTTCCATTAATTGAAGAAGCATTGTCTTTCATTATTTGTCCACCTACCATACTTGTAGTAAAAGCAATAACAAAGAAGACAGATACAAAAGACCAAACTGATCTTTTTAATACATTATTTAATTTCATTTTATTACCTCTTCTTTCTTTTTATAATTTTTCTTTTTAAAGTACATAATTGTAGACAATATTAATAATAATAAAACAATTACATCTAAAATAAATAATAATGTTTGCCACCAACTAGAAAACAAATTAGTTGTTTCATTTGTTGCTCCAGCAATTCCATTTGTTACAATCCATGAAACGATTATGGCAAATGTCAAATAAAAAAACATTATTATAAATGTTCCAAAAAACATTCCCCAAGGTAAATTTAAGAATTTCTTTTTGTTCATATAACCTCCATTTTTCTTCGCTTAAGAAATAAAGTCGCAATCATTTATTTCTTAATCACAATTTAATTTAAGCGATTACATAAGTCAATATAGGAGGCATATTCGTTTTTTATTGAGGCATATTCATTTATTTTTAGATAATAAAATTGATAAAACAAAAATATTATTATTACAATCAATTATTAAATTACCATTATATTTTTCAACAATATAGCGGATACTTTTCATGCCATATCCATGACTATTATGATCATTTTTAGTTGTTAATGGTAATCCATCTTTTAAAATAATTTTTTCTACATTAGGATTAGAAATGCTAATAGTAATTAAATTACCAGATGAATATAATTCTACATCTATTATTCTTTTTTCAATATCATGGCATTTTAAAGTAGCCTCTATCGCATTATCTAAAGCATTACCAAACAATGAATATATATCCTCATCTTTCATAAAATTAAGTATTTTACCATCTGCGACACATATTAATTGAATATCATTACTTGAACATTTTAAGCTTTTCTCTGTAAGAATTGTATCAAGAACATCATTTCCAGTTTTAACAGTAGAATCATATAAAGAAACTGCTTTTTCTATTTCAATTATAGTATCTTGAGATATGGATTTATTTTTACCTATTTGTCTAATTTGGTAACGCATATCATGACATTTCATATTAATTAAATCGATACTTTCTTTTGATATTTCATAATTTTTCTTTTGTTGAGCATTTAATTTTTTTGTAAAATCTAAATCATTTTCTAATTCTTTATTTTTTATTAAATGTAATTGAATTACAACAAGTAATAAACAACATAAACAATTATATGTATATATAATTATACTAGTTATGATAGCTCTATTAAAATCATAATAAATAAATAATGAATTTAAAACAATATCAACAAGTAAACCAACAGTTACTAAAAATAATAAAGAAACATTTTTAATTTCTAAATTTTTATATCTACCTATATATCTTCCTAAAATAAAATAAATTAAGCCATAAACAAGCCAATAACTTAATGCATATATTAATAACCAAAATATTGATTCTAAATTAAAATTAGCTAAATTAATTACATTATTTGAATATAAATCTAAAAATGGACTTTTTCCCCACATAATTAAAGTAATAATAAAATTAGATAATTCAAAAGCAAAATGTTGAGCAGTATAAGACGCTACACCACAAAATAAAATATTAATAAATGATTCAGCATAACAAAAACATAATAATAAAATTGTTATAACAAATATTATAAAAAATAATCCTGAAGCAAAAAAAGAATTATTTAATAAATTAGATGGTAATAAGCCAAAACATACCATTGTAAAAGATAACAAAACAAAAAGAATAATTTTTATAATAAAATTTTTTCTTTTTCTTAATCTAAATGTAAATAATAATTCTGCTACTACAATTTCAATAATAAAAAGTAAAACATTTAAAAACATTCCTGTCATGAATTTTTACCTCTTAAAGAAAGATATCTATTAACTTCATTAACAAATTCTTTCTTTTTTAAATGTGACATTTGTAATTCATCTCCACCTACAATTGTAGACCATTGTCTTATTTCACTTACAAATTTTAAATTAACTAAATAACATCTATTACACAAAACAAATCTAGAATCATTAATATTTTCTATTACATTTTGCATTGTATCTCTAGTTTGAAAATCACCATGTAAAGTATGATAAATAATATTATGTTTTATTACTTCAACGTATTTTAAATCAGAAATATTGATTTTTCTTTTTCCGACTCCACTTACATTAATCCATAATATTTTATCTTTATTATTATTAAATCTTATTAATACTCTATTTAATTTAAGACAAAAACCATAATAAGAAACAGGCTTAACAATAAAATCAAAAGCATTAACTTCATAACCTTTTATTGCGTATTGCGCTAAATTTGTCACAAAAACAACAATAATATTTTGATTTATCATTCTTAATTTAGTAATAGTTTCCATTCCATTCATTCCTGGAAGTTCTATATCCATAAATACTACATCATATTTATCATGTTCTTTTAAAAATGATTCACCATTTGTAAAAGTTTTTATATTAAAATCAATATCATTTTCTTTTTTAAATTCATCAAAAAATGATACAAGCTTATTGCTTGCATTTATATCATCTTCAACAATTGCAACATTAAGGAAATTACCCATTATGCCTCCTTAATCACTTATTATTATACATCTTATATAACTTATTTTTTTTAAATATGTCAATAATTGAGGCATAAACGTATTCTTTTTTGGCATATTCGTGAATTTTAAAAGCAGCTATTAAGCTGCTTCAACTAATTGATAAGATTTAACATTTGTTTCTTGATCAAGAATTACTTTATATAAATATTTTTCATTATTATATTTTACTTTTAAATATTCTTGATTATCTTTTACAAAATATGATAATTTGTATTCTTCATTGTTTTCTTTTAATTTAATCTCAAGATCTTGATTTTCAATTTCTCTAGATATTTTAAATGATTCTTTTTGTAAGCCATTTTCTACATAAGAATATTTAAATGATACTTCTTCTTCATTATTTTCTTTTTCATATTCTTGTTTGACAGAAATAAATGATTTATTTCCTAAATCTAATTTAAAATGTAATGTTTTTTCAAATTCATTTTCTTCTTCTTCAATTTCTTCAGATGCTTTAAAATTATATTCAATTTCATTATCAATTAAGATTCCAATATAATGTTTTTTTGTTTCAGTTTCACCATCTTCTTCTTCCATAGATTCTTTAATATTGTAATATAAAACATAATTATTAGCCTCTAAAATAATTTCTTGTTTAGAAGAATATTCTTCTTTATCAGAAGTTACTTCATTAATATCAATTTTAGTATCAAATAAAGCATTAGTTCTATTTACTAATTTTTCTACATCAAATGTTGGCTCTGTACTTTTTTGTTTTAATAATCTTCTTGATGATACAAGATTCAATGAAGATACAGCTTCAACTGCTAAAGTTTTTGAAACATCTGTAAATAAATTGTTAGGTTTAACCTCATCACATCCTGATAATAATCCTATTGATGCAAATAATGTTAATGACATAAGTGTTATAAAGTTTTTTTTCATAATTTTTTCTCCTTTTACACTATATATACAATTAAGAAATCAATTTTATTGGATTATTTTAAATTTTTTCAATTTTTTTATCATTATATATATATATTCTTTTCTCATTATCTTTTTCAAATCTAATATTTTCTATTGTTAATTCTTTTGTTTTAGTTTTTTCTTCGAAATTAATTTCTTTATTATTATCATATGATAAAATTTCAATTTCTAATTTATCATCATTAGTCTTTTTAGAATAAGAAAATTCTAATTCATCTTCTTCATATTCTAATTCAATAGAATATTTATATATCCTTTCATCATTTAAATAAGCACCATATTCTATGCCATATTCTTCTTGTTCATAATCTTTTTGAATAACATATTTATATTCATTATTATAATAAATAATTTCTGTTTCTATTTCTTCTTGATGATTTTTAAATTTAATTTCACCAAAATAATATTGATTATCTAATAATAATAAAATATCTTCTTTTATTATATTTTTATTATTTGTTAAATTGCTATTTAAATATAAAACAGTATTATCACTAATTAATTGATATTTATATGTTTTATTTTGATAAGAAAAATTTTCTTCTTTAAAAATATATTTAATGCCATCTTTATTAGTTAAAAAATCTTCATAAATAGGAATAATGTTTTCTATTTTATCTACGCAATAAATAAAATCATCATTAGTAATATCTTTTTTTGCTTTTCTAATATTAGATGAAGAATTATTATTAAATATTTCTCCAATATTCATTTGTAAAGAAAGTGAAGATAACAAAGATCTATCATTTAATTTATTAGATGTATTTTCAATAAAAAGAGGTTTATTATTGACAATAGAAGGAATCAAAACAACAAGTAAAACTGAACAAGCTAAAGCAAAAGAAGTAGATATAATAATAGGTAATCTAAAATTAAATTTCTTCTTTTTCATCTTATTTAAAATATCATTTGAAGTGGTTTTAATTTCATATTTCATAATATTTTCTTTAATTTCTCTTTCTATCTCTTCCATTATAAATCCCTCCTTAATTTCTTT
Organism: uncultured Mollicutes bacterium; assembly: GCA_900551385.1. Taxonomy (GTDB): domain Bacteria; phylum Bacillota_I; class Bacilli_A; order RFN20; family CAG-449; genus CAG-449. Next base: position 11,069 of record URVS01000009.1, read on the forward strand.
ATCGCGTTATTATAAGTCCAGAGAACTGTTCCTAATGGTTTATTTAATAATTGTGCAATTTCATTATTTGTTAATTCATTAATTATTTTTAAAATCACAATTTGAAACTCATTTTCATTAAGAATCTTTTTCATATCTTTTACTAATTTTAATTCTTCAAATTTTTCTTGATATTGCTCTTCATATTTAAAAACAATATTATCAATGTTAACAACTTTCTTATGTTTGTTCACATAATTTAAACTTAAATTTTTACTAATTTCTAATAAATAAGACAAAATATTTCCATCAACTTTCACCTTTTTTTTATGTTTTAAAAACTTTATATAAGTGTCTTGTAATATATCTTCTGATAAATGATAATCTTGTAAAATAGAATAAGCCATATAAAAAACTTTATTTTTAGTGAGATTATAAAACTCATCAAAATATTCCATTTTATCATTTTGTAATTGAATAAGTAGCTCTTTTAAATCCATATTAAATTCTTTCTCTACAATATTTATACAATATTTTTATTAATTTTATTGGAAAAATTGAAAAAAGAAGCAAAAAATTGCTTCTTTAATACAAAACAATACTATTTTCTTATTATTTTCCAATAACATCTTTTAAATTTGTTTTAATATTATCTATTTTTTCTTGTAAATTCTTATCAGTAATATCTTTTACAAAATAAAATTGATCTGTTATTTTTTCTTTACTGCCAATTGTATAATATGTTACATTATCTCCAAATATAACATAATTAGATATTTCTCCTTCTAATATACATATATAATTTTTGCAAAATTCATTACCATCGTAATCATTTTGATTTTCTTTTTTACCTTTATAATTTATTAAATCTTTATGTATATCTACTATTTTTTCACCTAAAGTGTTATCAATATTTTTTTCAATGATATCATATCTTTTTTCTTCAACACTAGAAAAAGTTTTATATTGTAATTTGTAACTAGTATAAACAAAATTGTATTCATAAGTTCCACATGAAGATAATAGTAATAGTGGCATTAATAACATTATTTTTAGTTTATTAGAAGTTATTTTATTAATTATCATTTATATATCCTCCTTATATCAATGTTTACTTCTATTTCTAATTTTATGCTACCACAGTAATTTATTTATTGCAAATATATTGAATTTTAGGTAACAAGATTAATTTTTTTGTATAAAAAAGAAGCAAATATTTCATTGCTTCTTAATTTTAATTTTTATAAAGAATTATTAGTCTTTATTTTCTAAAGAAGGTTCATTTTCTTCTTCAGAATCATCATCGAATAGATCTGTGAATTTAATCATATTATCGTCTTCTAAATCAGCTTCTGGTAAGACAATGTCTTTATCTTCTTCTTCAAAGATTTCTTTTTCTTCTTTTTCTTCTTCAACTTCTGGATGAACAAATGATTCACCAGCAGGAATGAGTTTACCAATCATGACATTTTCTTTTAAGCCATGGAGATGGTCAACACTTCCTTTAATTGCAGCATCAGTTAATACTTTTGTTGTTTCTTGGAAAGAAGCTGAAGATAAGAATGATTCAGTATCAAGAGCAGCTTTAGTAATACCTAAAACTCTTGGATAACCAACTGCAGGACGTTTATTTTCTGCAATTGCTTTTTCATTTGCTTCAGTGAAACGATTGATTTCAATTCTTGTACCAGGTAATAAATCTGTATCACCAGAATCAACGACAACCATTTTTCTTAACATTTGTTTAACGATAACTTCAATATGTTTATCAGAAATATCAATACCTTGAATACGATAAACTTTATGAACTTCTTGAACAATATATTTTTCAACAGCTGAAACATCTGCAACATTTAATAATGTCTTTGGATTAATTGCACCTGAAGTTAATGGTTGACCATTGATGACTTTATCACCAACTGCAACAATAACATGAGCTCCAATAACTGTTGTATATGATTTTTCTTCAAGTTCGTTTGCTACAACAATAGTTGATTTATTCTTTTCATCAACATCAATTGATTTAACTGTACCAGCGATTTCAGAAATAATTGCTTCACCTTTAGGTTTTCTTGCTTCAAATAATTCTTGAACTCTTGGAAGACCTTGAGTAATATCAGAACCAGCAACACCACCAGTATGGAATGTACGCATTGTTAATTGAGTACCAGGTTCACCAATTGATTGAGCAGCCATAATACCAACTGTATCACCAACTTTAGCAATATTACCACTAGCCATGTTTCTACCATAACAATGTACACATACACCATCTTTAGTTTCACAACCAAATAATGATCTAATTTCTACTCTTGTAATACCAGCATTAACAATCTTATGTGCAATTTCTTCATCCATTAAAGTATTTTCTGGACAAATAATTTCACCTGTATTTGGGTCAACAATATCGTGACAAGAGAAACGACCTACTAATCTATCAAATAATGGAACAATAGCGTTCTTTTGACCAGGTTCTCTTACTTCTTCAACAAAAGTACCATGATCAGTTCCACAATCTTCTTCACGAATAATGACATCGTGAGAAACATCAACTAATCTTCTTGTTAAATATCCTGAGTCAGCAGTCTTTAAAGCAGTATCAGCACCACCTTTACGAGCACCATGAGTAGCAATAAAGAATTCAGAAACAGTTAAACCTTCACGGAAACATGATTTAATTGGTAATTCAATAGTTTCACCAGATGGGTTGGACATTAATCCACGAAGACCAGATAATTGTAAGAAGTTTGACATGTTACCACGAGCACCAGAATCACTCATCATGTAAATTGGGTTACGAGGATTTTGTAATAATTGAGTTTCAAGTTTCTTAGAAATTTGGTCTTTAACATTTTCCCAAACTTTAATAACTTTATCATGTCTTTCTTTATCAGTAACAATACCACGAGTATATAATCTTGTGATTTTTTCTACTTTTTCATCGCCTTCTTTTAAGATTTCTTCTTTTCCTTGAACTAAAGCAACATCATCAATTGAAACTGTAATACCAGAAATTGTTGAATAGCTGAATCCTTGATCTTTTAATTTATCAAGAATTTGTGAAGTTCTTGGATTATGATAACGATGGAATACTTCATCAATAATAGCAGTAATATCTTTCTTAATGAAAGGTCTTCTTAATGGTAATGAAGCAATATATTCTTTAATATTAGTTCCTTTGTGAACAAAGAAAATATCTTGATCACCTAATAAATTTTTAATTTGTTTATCAGTTGGAGCAACATTTAAGAATGGGAAATCATCAGGGAAGATTTGGTTAAATATGACTTTACCAACAGTAGTAATCATATAAGAATCATTCATTTCATCAGTAAATCCTGATTTATGTAATGAACTACCCTTAATTGCAATACGGTTATGTAAATGAATTTGTTTTGTTTGATATGCAAGCATTATTTCATCAATTGATGAAAATACTTTACCTTCACATTGAGCATATAAATCATATTTTTCTGCTTCTTCTTCATCACCAATAGCTCTTAATTTATTAGCTTTTTCTTGGAAGAATTTAACATCAGATTCAAGAGTCAAATAATAATTACCTAAAATCATATCTTGAGATGGAGTAACAATTGGTTTACCATCTTTAGGACCTAAAATATTATTAGACGCTAACATCAAATTAATTGCTTCTTCTTGAGCTTTTTGAGAAAGTGGTACGTGAACAGCCATTTGGTCACCATCGAAGTCAGCATTAAAAGCTGTACATACTAATGGATGTAATCTAATAGCATGACCTGCAACAATAATAGGTCTAAATGCTTGAATACCTAAACGGTGTAATGTAGGAGCACGGTTTAATAAAACTGGGTGTTCTGCTACAACTCTTTCAGCAACATCTAATACTTTTGCATCATAAAGATCAATCATTTTATTTGCTTGCTTGTGTGAAGTAGCAATTTCTTCTTTAATCATAATTGACGCAATAAATGGACGAAATAATTGAACAGCCATTTCCATTGGTAAACCACATTGATACATTTTTAATGATGGTCCAACAGCAATAACTGAACGACCTGAGAAGTCAACACGTTTACCTAATAAGTTTTGTCTAAAACGACCAGATTTACCTTTTAATGAT
>URVS01000010.1 GCA_900551385.1 uncultured Mollicutes bacterium
GCAGTTTTTTTAAGAAAATGCATTTTAGTATTTAATTTGCCACCCTAATATACTTGTCAAGACAATCTTAGCTAAATTTTTATTATATTTTTAGGCGATGTATCTTTAGGCTCAATTTTATATTGATGAAGTTTGTTTAAAACATCTTCTCCAAACAATTCAATAAATGCATCTACTGGTGACGATGCACCTAGTGAAGCTAAAAGTCGACTATTAAGATGAGAAGACAATTCGTAACATTGCTCTTGAGTAACATCTGAAATATCGGCTTTTTTGTTTATAAATAATCTTAATTGACTATTAATATTCTCTATATTTGGTTTTTGATTACTTGCTCCAGAATCACAAAAAAATAGTGATGTTCTTTTTTCACCATTTTTATCTATTTCAAAACTATTGATATCTGAAAATTTACAATCTCTATCTGTTATAATTGCTTCAAATACTTTTTTGAAATTGCATATACCTAATTCGTTTTCAATTTTGTCAAAGACATTAACAACTTTTTCATTGTTAGGTTTTTCAATTATATACAATGCAATGAATTGTATTTGAGGAATCGTTAAAGATAAAATCATTTTAGATGAACAATGAGGTACACCTAAAAAATCCATTTCCCAAAATAAAACAATTCTATTTTTGGCTTGATAAATAATCCAATCTTTATATAAATGACCAGTTCTATCCAATCCTTTATTTTCTTTATATTCATATTGTGAAGGTAATTTTTTCTTTCTTTTCTTTAAAGTAATTACTTTTGGTAAATTATGAACAGAAATAGTTAAATATTCGTTGTGAATATATCTATATAATGTTGATGTAGATACCGCTGCATCTCCTTCTAATAAATTAGCTATATGATAAATTGATTGACCATTTTCAACCCCTTTTTTCACAGTATCATTAATTTCTTGAAACGCTTCAGGAGATTTATCTATTCCAGATCTTGATTCACGTAGAATTTTTCTATAATTATTATCAGCAACAGCTGAATAATACATATATTTGTCTAATGGGCAAATATCTTTTTTCTTACAACCATTACATACAAATGGAAATCTTTCTTTCCTATTGCATTTAAATATTATTTTAGAAGGGCACCAATTCATTGTTTTGCATCTAACACATTTATTTTTACACCCAACTTTTTTGCAATTACCCTTTTTATGACAATTCTTTTTGTTGGCACAATCTACACAAAATGATGTGTCATCTATATTTCCTTTTTTTAGAACTCTTCTTTTTTTTATTTCTCTAGATACATTTGTTGGATCCAAATTAACCAATTCACCAATTTCTTTTGCAGTACAATTATTTTCTAAACAGTTTACGATAACTTCTCTTTTTGATCTATCTAAATGTTTCCCTAATGGTTTTCCCATATTCATTATCCTCCAATTTAATATGGGTGGCACTTTTATTATACTAAATGCAGTTTACAATGAAAATTGCAGTTTTTTAAACTTATTGCAGTTTAAAGCATAATAAACTGCGTTTACTTTAAAAACTTGCGAATAAAAAAATATTTTCAATAATTTTACTTATATTTATATAAGTAATTTATCAAAAATATTATTTTAATCCTAAATTTATAGTGTTAAATCCCAAACATGGGGAATTTTGAAATAAAAGAAATATAATTTGGCAAATTACTTTCACAAGCAAAAACTAGGTGAGTTTACTTTCGGGTAGATTCACCTTTTCATTTAATCTATATTAATAGATTATTTAATAAAAAAATGATATAATATGGTTAATAAATAAATTATGTAACTTTCGTGGTGATTATATGGATAAAGAATTTAAAAAATTACTTTTAGATAAATTAGGAGAGGTATTAATTAACCATAATTTTTATGTTGCTGATTTAGGTAGTAATTATTGTGTATATCATAGAAGAAATGATGATTATATTGAGATAATTCAATGGTCAGAAGATAAATATAAAAAATATATTACTGTTTCTACATCTATAGCTTTTCTAGATACTATAGAAGAAAAATCAAATATTAATTACAAATGGTTTAAAGAATTTAATAATGGTGTTTTAGATAAAATAAATGTTGATGATTGTATTACAAAATATTTTTTAAAAGGTAATTTTGGTGAGCGTTTTTATTTTGCTGATGTATATTTAGCTTTAGGAAGAGGTATTGTTGGTATTGGGCAAAAAGAAAAGAAACCTTTAGGAATTAGATTAAAGAAATATTCATCATCAACATATCAAGATATATGTGATTTAATTAAAAGAACATACAACACCAAGAACAACAAGAGAAAAAACAGCAACAACGACAACAAAAGCAAGCAACAACAATAAGATGTCAATGTCCTTGCTGCGGTTACTATACTTTAAATTCAAGAAATATGAACGATATTTGTCCGGTGTGTTATTGGAAAAATGGACCTATTGAAGATCCAAATGAATTTGATGAATGTAATGGTATTTCATTAAATGAAGCAAGAAAAAACTATATTAGGTTTGGGTATAGTAAAAAAAGAGATAAATTTTGGGTTAGAAAACCTAGAAAGAATGAAATGTTTTGTAATCGTTATATTCATGAATATATTAATTTACTAGGTTTATATACAAATATTGATATTTTGAAAAAAAATATTACTAAAGAAGTAAAAAAAGGAATCAAAGGTAAATTTAATAATTTGTATGATTGTGTTACTTATTTAAATTATAGCAAAGAGTATGCAATTAGATTTAATGATGACATGAAAGCTGAAGAGTTTGATAATGTATTTGAAACACTAATAAAAGATTTAGGAGAACCTGATTTATTTAATGAATGGGAAGGATACATTTGGAAAAGAAGAGGATATGTTATAACATTAGGCTTAGTATCTTTAAATTATAATTACGAGGTTCCTATGATTTGTATTAAACGTAGAACTAGTATTTTTAATAGTAATCTTGATTATAAAAAATATATTGAAATAGCAAATTCTATAAGAGAACCATTAATTAATAGAGGGGTTAATCCTCAAATAATGACTTATTATAAAATTGAATATTTTAAAGAATTTGGATTTAGCGTTTATATAAGAACTTTAAGCAAGCTTATTTCTATTAGTTATAAAAAACCAAAGTTATCTATCAATATAACACCAGTTGTACATGAACTTAATAACGAAATATTAAAAAATCAAAATAGATTTAATAAAGAAATAAAAGTTGAAAATGATTTAGAATTAAAATCTAAGTTAGAAGAATTACTAGAAGAAACGAAAGAATATCATGGATTGTAAAAATAAATAGCAAAGGATGTGATTGTATATGATTAAAAGTAAATATAAGTTATTTCCAAAACATTTTATAAATGGGATAATTAAAACTATTCAAACATCCGAAAATTTAGATGCCGCAAAAGAAAATTTAAAAATCAAATTTGATTTAGATGATTTAGAAGTTAAATGTATTTTAAGTTTTAAATTGCCTTATTTAATTGAACTTGTTCGTTCAAACAATCTAAAACATTTTATTAGAAGGTTAAAAGACATTCATAGATTAGATGGATGTTTAGGATTAAATGATATTGTTAACATATTGGAGAAAAACAATATTGCTTATAGAAAATATGAAATAACTGATTATGATTTTTATAAGAAAAAAGGATCAAAACTTGATTGTGCAACCTGTGATTTAGTTATTCTTGAAATTACTAATCCTAATCATAATCAACATTTAGAAATCGAGATTGATAAAGTGTTGGATAGTGTTGTTGATTTATGGTTTGGTACTTATTGGTTTGAATATTATGAATGTCATAATGAACAAGAATTTATAGATTCATATTTAAATACAATAAAAGAAGTTATGCAAAATAAGATGACTTTTATGTGTTATCATTCAAAGTCAAACAATAGATGGTATGCCAACGCATGCTATTATAAGGATGTAAACCCCGAGTTTGACGATACTGAAGATTTAGAAAAAAGATTAGAATCACTTAGAAATAAGAAAGTTCCTTTTAATACAATTATCTATTGTTTTAACTGGAGTGAAATAGAAATATATAAAAGTAAATAGATATAATTCTTTAAGAAAAGAATTATTTAAAAAATTATGAGAGGTTAAACTATGATTCAATTTTACGGATATAATGATGCTAGAGCTATTGCAGCTTATAATAAACGTAATTTAACAAAAATGTTTTTAATATTTGCTTTAATTTGCATTGCTATATCTATTGTTGCAATCGCAATTCATTTGTATGAATTACTATATGTTTGGGGAATATTTGCATTTTTGTTGTTGATCGTTTTATTTGCGAGTTCTTTTAGTAAATATGATGATAAAATATTGAAAGAGAAAGGTATAAAAACTAAACATTTATTTGTAATTGAAGAATTTACATTGTTTAAAGATGGCAAAGAAATAAAAGAAATAGAAAATATTAATTTCTATTCATACAAAAAGTATGTTTTTTTAGAATTAAAAAAATCTTATTATTACATTCCAAAAGATGAATTATCAATTGGTATTGATGAACTTATTAAAAGATTAAGAGAAGTAAAATTTTGGACAAGTATTGAAAGAATAATTCAAGAAATTAAAGAATACGTTGATGAAGATTATCTTGAAGGTGATTTTACATTTACAAATGATACTATTGTTTGGAAATTAGGAATTCATAGATTCACATTTTACATAGATTTTTATGAAACAATGGTTAATCATGATAAATTAAGATTTAATAAGCGTTATGCTAATTATACTCATTATCACATTGATAATATTGACATTAAAAAAACAATAAAAGAATTTAACGAGAAATGGAGTAGATAAATTATGTTTGTAGCAGTTAAATATTTTGGATTTTATCCACTTGGTTCTGATGTTGAATTAAACGGTGTTAAGATAATGCAAGAATATTGGAATGAGTATAATAAATTTATTATTTCAATTGGAAAAAAGAATGTTGTGAGTCTTTTATGCAACAAGTATTTTATGTTATTTCTAAAGATAAAATTGTGTTCTTTGTTGCTGTTGAATATGGATTAGGACATTATCATATTTTTTCAATTTCTGATAAAAAATCGAAAATTCTAGAAAAGAAAGTGATTAGTCAAAAAGAATATAACCATTTTGCTGTTGAAATTAATAAGGTGGCTAATGGTGTAAAGGCGTATGGAAGAATTATTATAGGATCTAGAGATCAAAATTATAAAATTGCGGATAGTTGTTTCAAATTAATAGATACAAAAGATAATATAGATTATACCCTGTATATATTTACAAATAGTGGAGAAGATAGATTCTATTTAGAGGTTTATAATCCAGAGTTAGTAGAAACTTCTCGAAATTATGTGTTAATTGGAAAAGCAACAAAAGTTATTTTGAGATGGGAAACTAAAGAAGAAGGATTACAAATTGTCGAAAGAAGAATGCTTAAAAATTATGTTGAGAATAAATATATTTGTAACAACCAAGAAAGAATAACTTTTTATCGATAAATATTAAAAAATTTTTATAAATTAAAATTTTAATATTTAAAATTTGGAGGTTGACATGGGAACATATATTACATTAGGAATTAAAAAATTTGATGTTGCGTGGGGAAAAAATAATTATTTTGAGCCTTTTAATGATCTTTTTCAAGATAATGATTATAAGTATGTGGATTATTATTATGCCGAGAATGTTATCGAAAGAAAACTTGCGTATTCTTCTACAATACAAAAAATAAAAAAAAGACTAGATGTTTTAGGGTATGACATAGGTTCATGTAAAAAAATATACGATAATCTGTTTAAAGAGTATTACGAATATAGAGATGATGAAATTGTCTTATTAACGTTTGAAGAGTTTTATAATGTATTCACAAAAATTGATATTGGAAAGATTAATCAAAATTTATATAATGATGATTATGATTTAGGTGAGTATGCAAAAATTGTAGTTTTCGGACAATTAGAAATTAAAAAAATATTACCATTTAATGAAATAGGAATTGATTATGGATGGTATGAAAATATACCTCCAAGATTAATTTTAAGGATATTATGCGATAATCCTAGTGTGCAAGAAGAAGAGGTTACTTGGTATATTGCAGATGTTATAGAGTCCGAATGGGTGACTGAAGAAGAACTAAATATGAAGAAATATATGATAATTATTTAAAAAATGGATTAAAATTTAAGAAATATTGTGAAATAAATAATTTAAATTATCATAATACTCAAACAGGGATTTATCATTTTAGGAAGAAAAAAGAATTAGATAATAATGCTTCTGAAAGAAAAGTAAAAATGTTTGTTATTGGAAGAAATAATTGGTTATTTGCTAATACAATTAAAGGTGCAGAAGTATCTTGTAATTTATATTCATTATAAAGAACTGCAGTAGAAAACAATTTAAAACCTTTTGAATATTTAACTTATTTATTAGATACATTAGGACCTTTAAATGAAAAAGAGAGATTATCTCTTTCTGATAATATTTTTCCTTAGTCAAATAATATTCATGATTATATTAAATTGAAAGATTCTAATATTTAACACTTATTTTTTGACTCTTACAATTATAATCTTTTATGAATTGCCAATTAAGTGCCAAGATAACTTATCAATATTGACTTAATAAAAATGTAAATCTTATATTTATATAGATTAGGAGATATATAATTATGAGAAACAAAAATGATAGTGTATCTAGTAGAACAATTTCAATAATTATTGCTTGTGTAGTGGTTTTACCACCATTTTTATTTTGGCTTTTAGGCCCAATGGGATTAAATTTATTAGCGAAAATTGGATCTAATAGTGAGCCAAAAGATAATATTAGTAATGTTATTAAATGGTTTAATGAATATGGTGTTATATTAAATGATACAGTATCAAGAAATGATATTGAACCAATTTTTGGAGCGTTTCAAAAAGCTGTTTTGATTGGTCCATTAGTTTATATGGCAAGTATTGTTTTATCCATATTTAATATAAGAGTAAGTTATAGTCATAAATTACAATGGTTATTTGGAATTATATTTATTGTATTAGATGGAATATTTTATTATTTATATATTAAAGAATTAAATGCTCATTTAGAAAATACATTATCAAATACAAGTTTAGATGATATAACTAAAGCTGTTTATACGGCTATGTTTTATATTTCACCTATTTTATATTATTTTTATTATTTGTTTATATTTACTATGTTAAGGAAAATACCATATATTGGGGGAGTTAAGTTATGGAAGAGAATTGGAAGTTTAGCTTTGTTAATAGGAGGTTATTTCTTAGGTAATATAATTATTCCAAATATTTTTGCATTAGGCGCAAAAATTATTTCAGCTATTATTGTTATTTTTGGTATTTTGTTTGTTGTTTCTGCAATATTACCTCAAAAAATGGGTTGGATTACTGATGATAATGGCCATACATATATGTATACAGATGATTATGGACATGTGAAAATTGATGATTTAGATGGCCATACTTATGAAGGTTATATTGATGATGATAATTAAAATATAAATAATTAATGGTGAATGACATAATTCGCCATTTTTTTCATTTTAGAAGATTTATATTTATGATATGAAAAAAGTTGGTGAATATTCTTTAATTTATTCTAAAAGTAGTCATTATTTAGAATTATGCATTTTTATTATTGTTTCTATTTTAGTTACACTTATTTCAGATTCTTATTTATTTAATCCATTTTTATTAGTTATTATTTATTTAAGTTATATTAGAGGGATAAATAATTATATTTTTGTTGTAGTAACTACGATTATTACTGGATTAATAATAAATGTTCCTTATGGTATAGAAATAGTCATAGTTAATTTAAGCTTCTTTTTGTTTTGTTTATTTTTTTGCTTTATAAAAAAAGAAGGCTTTTTTAAAAAATATGGACCATTTATTTTATCTAATGTAACATTTATTATTTTATATTTAATTAAAAATTTTAATTTTGAAAATATAATCAATTTAATAATTAGTTTTTTGTCTTCATGTATTTTATTATATGGTTATTTAAATTTAGAAAAATGTTTAGTTGAACCTTCTAAAGAATTTGAAGGAAAAGCTAAAGTAATTGTTTTATCTACTATTTCAATATTATTTTTTGGAATTAATGTTATTTATTTAGTAATTGTTAGATTAGTGCATGTTTTAATATGCAAAATTTCTTCTTCTATTGAAGGAAGCTTAGCAATAATTTTAAGTTGTTTATTTATTTATTTTTTACAAAATGGATCTAAATTATTAATTATTTCTTTATTAATACCTAGTTTGATTTCTATTTTTTTAAATAAGAAATTTGTTTTACCTATTTATATATTTTCTTATGTCATAATTTATTTATATATGAGCGATAAGTTTTATCTTGAACCTAGTTTTTATCAAGGCTTAATTTCGATTTTATTAAGCTTAATTATTCCTAATAAATGGATAAATAAAATTAGTGAATTATTTAATCGAGAAGAAACATTTGAAATGAAAGAAAATAATGATCGTCTTGAAGAAGTAAATGAAAATATTAACAATATTATTAATTATTTAGATATTGTTTTAACTACTAATATTGAAACAAATTATTCTCCAATAGATAAGACTATATCTATTATTGAAAATAAAGTTTGTAAAGATTGTGAAAAAAGAAAAGAATGTTTATTAATTAATGTTATTAAAGAAAGTTTAAGTGGAGAATTTACTAAAGAAAATAAAAATATAATTTTTAATGATTGTTTATATCCATACAAAATAATTAGACAAATTAGAGTGAATAAAATAACTTTAAATAATGAAAAGAAATATCATGATGAAATTAAAAATAAAAATGATATTTATAAACAAGAAATAGAAAATATATATAAACCTTTAAGAAATTTGTTTTCACAATCAGAAATTATTACTAAAAAGAAAACAATATTAATTGATGAATTAGAAGCATATCATTATAAATTAGATGAAATAAGTATTGGAGAAGATAATTTAACTTTTCAAATAGCTTTACAAGATAAAAATGAAATAACAAAAGTAATGACAATTATCTCTAATTGCATGAAAAAAACTTATTATTTAGAAGATATGTTTTATATATTATCTTTAGGAATGTATCAAGTTTGTTTATCTAGTAAAGCATTATTTGGTTTAGATAAAAGTATTATTAGTTATGGTATGAATGGAGATTATAATGGTGATAGTTATTTAAATTATATAGAAAATAATCATTATTATTTATTATTATCAGATGGAATAGGACATAATAAAAATTCTCAAAATGTTTCATTTTTTATGGTTAATGCTTTAAATAGTTATCGTAAAATTGAAAAAGATATTTCTAAACAAATTACAAATGTTAATACATTATTAAAGACTAAAATAGATGAAGAAATGTATGCAACTCTTGATTATGTGGATATTGATTTAATTAAAGGAGAAATGGAAATTTTTAAATGTGGATCTTTTGATACATATTTATTTAGAAATAATAATTTATTTAAATTTAAAAGTAATACTCCTCCTTTAGGTATTTTATATGAAATAAAAACTGAATCATTAACTAAAGAATTATATGAAAATGATATTCTAATTTTTATGAGTGATGGTTATATGCAAGAACCAGAAAATATTATTTTAGAAATATTAAAAGAAAATTATTTATTTAGTAGTGAAAAAATATGTTCTTTATTAAATGAAAAATTAGCTAAATTAAGAGAAGTTGAAGATGATAAGACTTTAATAGTAATTAAATTAAATAAAATAAAAGAATTTCAAAAAGAAAATCAGGTTAATAATTTACAAAAAAGCTCTTAGTATTTAAAATATAATTATGAATTTAGAAAATTGTAATAAAGATAAATTATATTTAATCGCGTTATCAGGTGGACCAGATTCTATGGCGTTACTAAATATGCTTTATCAAGAAAAATATTCTTTAATTGTTTGTTTTGTTAATTATCATCATCGTAATAATGTTGATGAAGAACAAGAAATGGTTATTAATTATGTAAAAAAATTAAATTATAAATTAGAAATTAAAGATTGTTTTTATCAAGAAAAAGATGGTAATTTTGAAAATTGGGCTAGAATAGAAAGATACATGTTTTTTAAAGAAATGCTTAATAAATATCATGCTGAAGGTTGTTTTGTTGGTCATCATCAAGACGATTTAATCGAAACATATTTATTACAAAAACAAAGGGGTTATGTTTCTTATTATGGCTTAAAACATATAAATGTCATTAAAGGTGTTAAAATTATTAGACCATTATTACCATATAAAAAAATTGATTTATTAAATTATTGTAAAAATAATAATATTCCTTTTTCTATTGATTATACTAATGATGATATTAATTTAAAAAGAAATTATTTAAGAAAAAATATTATTAATAATTTAAATGATAATGATAGAAAAGATATATTAATTAAAATTGATTTAGAAAATCAAAAAATAGAACAAATTAATCAAAAAATAGATACGTTTATTAATGATAATGAAATAAATTTAGATAAAATTAATGAATTAAATGAAGAAGAATTTAGTCGTCTTATTTTTAAATTTGTTAATAAATATATTGATTTAGAATTATCAATAAATCGTATAAAAGAAATAAAAAATCAATTAAAGAAAAATGGAAATGTCATTATTGATTTAAATAATGAATATAAATTAATCAAAGAATATAATAAATTAAGTATTATTAAAAATTTAAAATATTTTTATTCTATCAAAGTATATAAACCATCAATAATTGAAAATGAATTTATTTATTTCGATTTATTGACTAATCCTAATAAATTTTATATAAAAAAAGATAGTTATCCATTAACAATTAAAATTGTGGATAAAAATCAAAAAATAAAGATAGGTAATATTCATAAAAACATTAATAGATTACTAATTGATGAGAAAATTCCATATTTAAAAAGACTATATTGGCCAATGATAGTCAATAATAAAAATGAGATAATCTTTATCCCTAGAAAGGATTTTGATGAAGATAATCTATTTATTGTAAAAACTAAAAAAAACATGATATAATTACTTAATCGCAAAAGCGATTATAAATTTATTTATAAAAGTCAAAGGAGGAGACAAATGGATAAGAAAAAAACTGGCAATATATTTTCGTTTATTCTACCATATTTATTAATTTTTGGCATTATTATAGTTTTACTTGTTACTTTTGGAGGATTTTCAAGACCTCAAGCAAGTGGTATTACTAGTGAAAATGCTTTAAAATTATCTGATTATGATTTAGATAGTCGAAATGAAGAATTAATTAATAAAAAATTAGAAGAATCTGCATTGTATACTTATACAATTAAAGATTTAACAATATCTAAAAAACCTAGTTCAGGCTTAATTAGTGTTTCAGGTCATGCTGTTGAAGGTGAAAAGAATACTACTTTCTCATTTACAATTGATTATGCTTCATATAATTCTGCTCTTGAATATGTTATAAGCCATAGAGTAGATACTTCAGGAAATACATATTTTACTAATGTTAAAAGAGTTGATCCTTATGAAGGAAATTTTTGGAGTGATTATTTTCCATCTCTTTTAATTTCTGGAATTGGAATTGTATTAATTTTATTCTTATTCTCAAGAATGTCAAATTCTATTAATAAATCAAATAATTCTGCTCTTGATTTTAATCGTTCACGTGCTAGAAGAGAAGATGCTTCTAATGTAAGATTTGATGATGTAGCAGGTTGTGATGAATGCAAAGCTGAAATGGTTGAATTAGTTGATTATCTTAGACAACCAGAAAAATATTCTAAATTTGGTGCGAAATTACCAAAAGGTGTTCTTTTAGTAGGCCCACCAGGAACAGGTAAAACTTTACTTGCAAAAGCTGTAGCAGGCGAAGCTAAAGTTCCATTTTATTCAATATCTGGTTCAGACTTTGTTGAAATGTTTGTTGGTGTTGGTGCTGGTAGAGTTAGAGATATGTTTAAAAAAGCTAAACAAACTGCACCTTGCTTAATTTTCATTGATGAAATTGATGCTGTTGGTCGTCAAAGAGGAACAGGTATGGGTGGAGGCAATGATGAAAGAGAACAAACCCTTAACCAATTACTTGTTGAAATGGATGGATTTAGTGATAATGCTGGTATTATCGTTATTGCTGCTACTAACCGTGATGATGTTCTTGATCCAGCTCTTCTTAGAGCAGGAAGATTTGATAGAAAGATTACTGTTGATCTTCCAGATAAAGAAGGTAGAGAAGCTATTTTAAAAGTTCATGCTAAAAATAAGAAGATTGCAAAAGATGTTGATTTCTCTAATATTGCAAAAAGAACTGTTGGATTCTCTGGTGCTGATTTAGCTAATATCTTAAATGAAGCTGCAATTTTAGCTGTTAGAGAAAATGAAGCAGAAGTTACAGTTGCTGATATTGATGAAGCTATTGATAGAAGAATTGCTGGCCCTGCTAAATCAAATAAATCATTATCAAGTCATGAAAAGAGTGTTGTGGCTCACCATGAAGCTGGACATGCAATTATTGGTATGAAATTACCTTATTCTGATAAAGTTCAAAAAGTTACAATCATCCCAAGAGGAAGAACAGGTGGACATGTTTTAATGACACCAGAAGAAGATCGTTTCTTAATGTCTAAAGCTGAACTTGAAGCTAGAATTGTTGGTTATTTAGGTGGTAGAGCTTCTGAAGAAATATTCTTCGATGATGTATCTACTGGTGCTTCAAATGATATTGAAGTTGCAACAAGAATTGCTAGAGCTATGGTTACTCAATATGGTATGTCAAGACTTGGACCTATTCAATATGAACAAGATCAAGGTTCTGTTTTCTTAGGAAGAGATTATACATCTGCTCAAAAAAATTTCTCTTTACAAGTAGCAAATGAAATTGATGCTGAAGTAAGAAGAATTGTTGAAGAAGCTCATAAAAAAGCAATTGATATTATTAATCAATACAAAGATAGAGTTATTGTTATTGCTAATGTCTTAATGGAAAAAGAAACTATTACTGCAGAAGAAATTGCTTATTTAATGGATCATGATGAATTACCTAAAGTAGAAAAAAAGGTAGTTGAAGAAGATAAGACTGAAGAAAAGTTAGCTGAAGAAACAAAAGTTGAAGAAAAATCAACTGAAGAAGAAAAACCAGTTGACGAAAATCAAGAAAATAACAAATAATAAATGGAGAGATAAATATCTCTCCTTTTTATTTATGAAACCATTAATTTGTTTAGCACCTTTAGCAGGATACACTAATGTTGCATATAGAAATTTTATGAAAAAATTTGGTTGCGATATAGTAGTATCGGAAATGATATCTGATTTTGCTCTTTATTATCATAATGAAGAGACTTTTAAAATGCTAGAAACTACTACTCAAGAAAAACCTGTGGCTATTCAACTATTTGGTGGAAGTGAAGAATCTTTAATTAATGGATTAAATATTTTACAAGAAGTAGCTAATTATGATTATCTTGATCTTAATTTAGGTTGTCCAGTTAATAAAGTTACTAAAAATAATGCTGGGTCTAGTTGGTTAAAAAAAGATAGACAAGAAGAATTATTTAAAACTGTTTCTCATATAGTAAAAGTTTCTAAAAAACCTGTTACTTGTAAAATAAGATTAGGTTGGAACGAAGAAGAAATAACTGTAGTGGAAACTTGTAAAATATTACAAGAAGCAGGTGTAAAAATGATTACTATTCATGGTCGAACTAGAAGTCAACTTTATTCTGGAAATGCTAATTATGAATTAATTAAAAAAGCTAAAGAAAGTGTGGATATACCTATTATTGCTAATGGAGATATTGATAATATTTATAAAGCTAAAGAAGTTTTAGAATACACTAAATGTGATGGTATTGCTTTAGGTAGAGCAGTTTTAGGAAATCCATATTTAATTACTCAAATTAAAGAATATTTATCAACAGGAACAATTTTACCTTCTCCAAATATTAATCAACAAATGGATTATTTATTAGAGCATTATAATGCTTTAGAAGCTTTAAAAGGCGAAAGAGTGGCTATTATGGAATTTAGGGGAATTGGATCTTGGTATTTAAAAGGTTTTAAAGGAGCAAAAGAATTTAAAGTCATGTTCTCTTTAATGAAAAATAAAGAAGATTTATTAAATATAATTACTCAAATTAAAGATAATAAATTAGAAAGAATATAATCTCTTTTTAGTATAAAAATTTTATATTTGGCAATAATTAAATTGTTAAATCATAAAGTATATAGAAAGGGATTATTTATAATGGAAAAATATTCTTTAGAAACTCAAAAAATTATTTCTAATTGTGAAGGATTAGCTTTTTTATTTGGACATAGTTTAGTAGGAAGTGAACATCTTTTATTATCTAAAGAATTAAAAGCATATAAAATTAATTATGATAATGTATATAAAAAAGTAAAAAATATGTATCCATCACATAATGATGAACCATTATATATGGAATATACTTTAGAATTAAAAAATGTTATAGAAAATGCTTTAATTGTTTCTCGTCAATATAGAGAAGAAAATATAAGTTTAAATTCTTTATGTATTGCCTTAACTTTATATGAAGATTCTATGGCTTATGATTTATTAAAAAAATTGAAAGTAGATGTTTATGAAGTGAATCAAAATATTCAAAATAAAATGATTAAAAAAAGT
>URVS01000011.1 GCA_900551385.1 uncultured Mollicutes bacterium
CAAATGAATCATAAAAAGAATTTATTTATATTATTTGTATGTTTATTAACATGTGGTTGTTCTTCAAATCCATTTGGTGATTATAATTATAAAAATAATGATCCTATTTCTTATAATCTTAAAGATTTTACTAATGCTGATGGTTTAATTATTGATGGTAAAAAAGAAAATGAATATGGAGAAAAAATTCATAGATTATATTTCAATAATGATATTAATAGCAAAATATATATGGATAGTTATATGTATTTTGGTGAAGAAGGATTGCATTGCTTTGTAGAAGTAAAAGATAATATTATCGCTTATAATAGTCATAGAAAAGTTTATTATAATTCATCTGTTGAGTTATTCTTCAATGATATAAATAAAACATATATTGATAATAAAACAGTACAATATCGTATTGCAGCAGGTGGAAGTTCTACTAAATTATGTGGTGTAAAAAATGCTAGTAGATATACAACATCTTATTTTGATGGACAATTTGCTACTAAATTATATGGTGAATTTAATACTAAAACTTGTGAAGGGTTTAATGTAGAAGTATTTATTCCTTGGTATGAACTAGGTTTTAATGATATTAAAGATGTACAAGGATTAATGTTTTATCCAGCTTATAATAGAGTACCTAGTACTAGTGATAGCGAAACAGCAACATTTAGAATTAGAACTACTAAAGAATTAGCTTTCCAAGCTACACCTCATACATGGGTACCAATCAAAAAAATAGAAAACAAAATTACAAATGTTACTCCTGAAGGGAATTTCTTTGGTCAAAACGGAATGTATTTTCCTAGTTATGGATTTGATATGAGTAAAGATGATATTAATGGAAATGGAGAAATTGTTTTAAATTCAAGATCAGCTTCGTCACTTGCTTTTATTAAAGATTATTCAGGAACTAATTATTATTTTGAAACATTTATTAGTGGTATTGATGGATTAAAGTCTAGTTCACCAAAAATTGGATTAACAACTTATTTTTCTCAAAATAGAATTACTTTATATGTAAAAAAGAATGAAGTAAATAGATGTGGAGTTACTCAAAGATCTAGTGATAATTTAAGTTGGAATTGGACTGTAGAAAAAGGTGGAACTTACACTAATGAAAATTTTGTTAATGAAAATGATGATTTTGTGAAAAATGGAGTAAAACTTGCTTTATATAGAAATAATGATTTACTTTGTTTCTTAGTCAATGACGAATTATATTTTGCTAATACAAATGAAATAGAATATAACAATAAAAAATATGCCCCGAAAGAACAAATTGAACTTCATTCAGTTGAAACTGTTGATGGCTTTACTGAAGATAGCATAATTGGTGTTTGTTCATATGCAGCTACAGGAAAATATAGTAATTATAAATTATTAAAAGAAGAACAAGCAAACGATAAATTTTATAGCCTTATAAAAGAAATGGAGGAAAAACAATGAAAAAACAAGGTTTATTAGTTTCAATGTTAGTTGCGTTAACAGCACTTGTTGGCTGTAATTCAACTGCATCTGGAGAAGATATTTCATTTGATGAAAATGGAAATCTTATGGTTTCAAAAGAAGGTACAAATATTAAAGTTTGGGGATATTGTGATGGTGATGAGAGAAGTAGAATGGAATCACTAGTTGATGCTTTTAATGAAAAATATAAAACATATAATATAAGTGCTAAATTTGTTCCTTATGCTGCAAGTGGTTGGGAACAAAAAATGAAAACAACTCTTGCTAGTAAAAAAGGCAAAGGACCTGATGTTTTTTTAGCATCTGATGAATATTATAAACAATTTGTTACTTTAGGGTTTATGGAAAACTTAGATCCATATATTAATAGTCAATATAAAGAACTTAATATGCAAACTCAAATTAATGATATGTTTGAAGGCGGAGTTGGAAGATATAAATATGATCCAATTACTACTACTTCTACTGGTGAAGGCGCGCATTATTATGGAATTCCTAAAGGAACTGGATCGACAGCAATTTATTATAATAAAACATTTTTAGCTAATGCTAAAATTAAAGAAATATCTATTTATGAAAAAGATATTGATACATATAATGCTAAAAATAATACATCTTATCCTAAAAAAGCATATTTCTTATATAGTGATGGTTCTTATTATTTTAATAATAAAATAGAAATGAGTTGGCAAGAATGTAGTGAACTAGCAACTAAATTACAAAATAATCCTTTAAATAAAAAAGCTGGTTGCCAAGATGGATTTTTGACTTCATGGTGGTTTAATTATGGTTATTCAGTTGGTGGAGATTGCATTGAATATTTAGATTCTAGTGATGCTAAATTTAATGGTGGATATTATACTTTTACTTTAGCTGATGCAACAATAAATTATAAAACAAAAGAAAATATAATAGTTAATAATAATTCTTATAACGCTAATGAAATGATTTCTTATGAAGATAAATTTTTCTTAACTGATGATTTAGCAAATAAATGTTTTGTTTTACCTTCTCAAAGACGCGCTTTCAGTGAATATATGTCTTTATCTGGCTTAACTAGTGGAGAAAAAGCTAATCATTATTATGCATCTGAAAAAGGTGTAACTGATATATTTTGGGAATTAATTCCTTATAAACTTAATGGTGGAAAAGAATGCGGATTTTAATAAAATAATCCAATTATGACAAATGAAGTAACTACTTATTCTCCTACTGATAGTGAAAAATATGGTACTTCTCAAGTTAAAATTATGAATAAAGGTATTTCACCAAATCCTGCAACTTTTACTACTGATGGTAGAGCAGGATATTTCTCTAATAAACATGTTGCAATGCTAGTTGATGTTCGATCATGTGTTCAAGATTTCCGTGATGCTATGGATGATGGAACATGGGATGTAGCCCCAATGCTTGTATATAAAGAATTTGATGAAAACAATAATGTTACTGTTGAAGGTGTTAAAGGCGCTCATAGTGGATCTAATGCATGGTGTGTATGGAGTAATTCTTCTATTAAAAACGCTGCTTATTTATTTACTAAATTTGCTACTACTGAAGAAGGACAAAAAATTCTTGCTGAGGCTGGAACTATTATTCCAAATCAAAAATCAATTGCTAATGATTTAGTAAAAGCTGATGTTGAAAAAGGAAAATCACCTCAAAATCTTGAAATATTTATTGATGGAGCAGAATATCAAACTCCTGGAGACTGGTGGTATTTAAAAGATGGAGATTGGATTGATTCAGAAGGATGCTGGGCAAATTATTTGAACCAAACTGTTCGTAATTATAAAGCAACTTTAGCTGGATTTTATAGTATTAATGATTATTCTGGAACTTTTGATAGATTACTAAAATATACTGAAAAATAGGAATTTAAATTATGGAACTAATTAAAAAAAAGAAAAGTAAACAAAAAATAACTGATGAAATAACAGGTACCTTATTTACTTCAATTCCTATTATTGGATTAGTTATCTTTACATTTATTCCACTTATAATGGCTGTTATTATGTCTTTTATGGATATGCCAGGAATGAACTTTGATGGAGCAGAATTTTATGAATTTGGTGATTTATTTCATAATTATAAAATAGTTTTTAATGATGAATATTTCTATAAAGCTTTAAAAAATAACTTTATATTATTTTTGGAATTACCAATATCAATAATTTTGTCGATTATTATTGCTGAATTATTATCTAAAAAAGTGAAATTTACTAAAGTATTTAAAGTTATATTGTTTATTCCTTATGTGTGTTCAGTAGCTGCAACAACATTTATGTGGAATTGGCTGTTGGATGGTAATTATGGTTTAGTTAATAAAATTTTTGGATTAGATATAGCTTGGTTTGCAGATCAGCAATATTTTGTTTGGGCGATTATGATTATGGGATTATGGTCTGTCAGTGGATATAGAATTTTATTATTTACAGCGGCAATTACTAATGTTAATACTTCTTTAAAAGAAGCTGCTAAAATTGATGGAGCAAATCCTATTCAAGTATTTTTTCATGTAACAATTCCATCTATTACACCAACTATATTTTATGTTTTAGTTATGGGATTAATTGGTATATTCCAAGAATTTACTAGAATATCTGTTATTAATCCTGGTGGAGAAAGATGTATGACAATTGTTTTCTATATTTTTAATAAAGCTTTTAGAGGGTCTCCTCAAATGGGTGTAGCATGTGCTGCTAGTATGATTCTTGCTTTATTTATTTTCTTATTAACAAGACTTAATTTCTTCTTCTCAAGAAAGTGGGTGAATTATGATGTTGACTAATACATTATCTACTTCTAAAAAAAATAATAAAAAGAAAAAATCTGTTACAAAAAAAGTATATTTAACTCTTATTTATGCAGGATTAATATTTGCTTCATTAGTGGTAATTCTTCCTTTCTTGATTATTGTTATTACATCATTTAAAACAAAGTCAGATGCAATGTCAGATACTTTTACTATTATTGGTGCGAATGATGGATTTTCTATTCAAGGATATAAAGAAGTATTTAATTATGTTAATAGCAATGGTGTTCCTTTGATTATAACTGGCCTTTTAAATACTTTATTAGTTTCTGTTGTACCAACCCTTGTATCTTTATTTTTCTCAGCTTTAGCCGCTTTCGCTTTTGCTAAAATTAAATTTAAATTTAGTAAATTATTCTTTAATATTTTGATATTTACTATGATGATACCTGGTACCATATTATTAGTTCCTCATTATTTAATGTATGATTCATTTGGTTGGATTGATACATTTTTGGATTATGGGGAAGTGCATCTACAATATTTTTCTTAAGACAATTTATGTATGCAATTCCTGATAGCTTAATTGAATCAGCTAAAATGGATGGATTATCTTGGTTTAAAATATTTATTAAAATTATTTTACCATTAATAGTGCCTGCTTTATTAGCACAAGGATTATTATCATTTATATCACATTATAATACATATTTAGGTCCATATATTTATTTACAAGATCCTGATATGTTTACTCTTCAACTTGTAGTAGCTAACTTTAAAGATTTTGCAGGTAAAAATTATCCATCTATAATGGCATGCAGTATTTTAACAATCACACCTATTTTAATTATTTATGCAATCTTTCAAAATTATTTTGTTGAAGGTATTGCAACAACTGGAATGAAATTATAAGGAGTATCATTTATGGCAACATTAAAATTTGTTAATATTAATAAAATTTATGATAACAATGTACAAGCTGTTTTTGACTTTAATTTAGAAGTTCAAGACAAAGAATTCATTGTTTTTGTAGGACCTTCAGGATGTGGTAAATCTACTACTCTTAGAATGGTTGCAGGTTTAGAAGAAATCACAAGTGGAGATCTTTATATCGATGATAAATTAGTTAATAATTTAGAACCAAAAGATCGTGATATAGCAATGGTTTTCCAAAATTATGCTTTATATCCACATATGACAGTTTATGAAAATATGGCTTTCAGTCTTAAATTGAAAAAAATTCCTCGTGATGAAATTGCTCGTCGAGTGGAAGAAGCTGCTAATATTTTAGGTTTAAGTCAATATTTAAATCGTAAACCAAAAGCTTTATCAGGTGGACAAAGACAAAGAGTTGCTTTAGGTAGGGCTATTGTTAGACACCCTAAAGTTTTCTTAATGGATGAACCATTAAGTAATTTGGATGCTAAACTTCGTGTTCAAATGCGTACAGAAATTGCTAAAATTCACAAAAAAGTAGGCGCAACAACTATTTATGTTACACATGATCAAACAGAAGCTATGACAATGGCAACTAGAATTGTTGTTATGAATAAAGGTTATATTCAACAAATTGGTACACCAATTGAAATATATAATCATCCAGCAAATATCTTTGTGGCGACATTTATTGGTAGTCCTGCTATGAATTTAATTAATGCAAAATTTGTTAAAGATGAGGTTATATTACCGCAAGGAACAATTGTTAAGCTTGGTAAAGATTTTGAAAAAGCGGTTAACGATTTTTATGTAAAAGAAAAAGCAAATTTGGAACAAGAATTAAAACAAATTGAAGATAATTTTATTGAAAAGAAAGAATATGAAGATAAAATAAAAATTGTTGAAGAAAAAAATAAAAATCACTCAACAAAAATGTTAGAATATGAACTACAAAAATTGCATGAAGAATTAAAGCTTTGTTTGGAATCAAATGCTAGAAGAACTTATCTTATTAATTCATTAGAAAAGATAAATGCTCTTGATTTGAAAAAAGAAATTTCAGTTATTTTTGGAATTAGACCAGAAGATATTTATCAAGCAAATAGAATTTTGACTGATGAAGTTGTTTCTCAACAATTTGCTTTAAAAGTATCAGTTGCAGAATTATTAGGACATGAGTATTATGTTCATAGTGAGTTTGAAGGAGTAGAAATTGTATCTAAAATACATGCAAAAACATTAGTTAATGTTGGTGATGAATTGAATTTAGTTTTCGATCTATCAAAAATTCATTTATTTGATACAATAACTCAGAAGCTTATTAAATAGGAGTTTTAATGGAAAAAAGTGTTTTACAACCATATAAAAATGAATTAAATCCACCATCATCTAGAAGAATAGAAGCGCATTTAATTGATGCGTTTTTAATAGTGATTATTTCTTTTCTTTTATTAATGCTTTCACATTTAATATTGGATAATTCATCTTTTTATAAACAAAAAGAAATAATACTTACTCAAGAAATGGTTAAATGTTATGAAATAGAAGAAGAAGCGAAAATTTATTTTTTTGATGATAATGATAACCATTTGTATCAAAATCCTAGAGATCAAGAAAAAATATTTAATGAATATTGTTATAAACATATAGTATATTCTTTTAACATGAATAAAGAAGCATTTGAAAAAAATGGTATTAATATAGATAGCTTAAAAGATTATGCTCCTGCTTCTTATGAAGAAGATAATTTAGCTTATTTTTATGTTAATTATGTAGATAAATTTAATGAAAACAATGATATTTTAGATTTAAATGGAAAAAATGTTAAAGAATATTATTATGATATTTTAAAAAAGAATACATATAATCCGTTAGATAATGGTTCTTTATGGGTTTATAATGAGGAATTATCTTTACCTTATTTAAATTCTAAATACGCAATTGATTTATATAAATATTATCAAGATAATGATTATCAAGCTGGAAAATCTATTAGAAATTTACTTGCTTCAACATACCAAAAAATTTGGAATGAAGAAGTAGAGTTATTAGTTAATTCTTCTAGATTTAAAAACCATTACAATATATATAAAGAAAATTATGCTCAATGCTCATATATTTTAGATGGTTTTACTGTTGGCTGTTATGCGTTAAGTTTTGTTATTGTTATTTTATTACCACAATTTATTTTTAAAAATATGCAAACGGTTGGGAAAAGATTATTAAAAATATGTATTGCTGATAATGAAGGATACATTGTAACAGCTAAACAATTTGTTTTTAGAAATATTTGTTCATTTGTTTTATTTTTTGGGATAATGATTATTTCTTGCTTTTTTAGTGGTGGGTTACAAACTGGTTGGATGTATCCAATATTTGAAATAGCTGGAGCAGGGATTTCTTTGTTTTCATTTATGGCTATTTCAGCAATTATGGCTTGTTTTTCATTTATTTTAATTTTTGTCAATAAGCAAAAAAGATCACTTCAAGATTTTATTTGTTCTACTCGAGGAATTGATGAAAGATATATTGTTTATGATAAAGAAGAAGATAAAATTGAAATTAAAGAAGATAATAAATATCTAGATTCGTCTACTTTTTCAAATTCTGAACGTGTTGATCTAACAAAGAAGGATTAAGATTATATTTAGAGGGTGTTACTCCAAAATAATTTTTAAATTCTTTAGAAAAATAAAATTGATTTTTATATCCAACACAATAAGCAATTTGCGCAATTGAGAATGATTCTTTATTAAGTAATTCTACTGCTCTACGCATTCTTAACATAATTATATATTTCATAGGTGATATTCCAGTACTTTTTTTAAAAATTCTTGTTAAATACGCTTGAGAAAAATAAAAATTATCAGCAATTTTTTTTATTGAAATATCTGGTGAAGTATAATTATTATTAACGTATTCAATTATTTTTTTGATTTGATTTTCTTCTTTTGATAAAGAACTTTGCTTTTTTTCAATACCATGTTCTTTAATTAAAAAAGATAAAATTTTCATTATTTCACTAGTGACTCTTAAAAATTCACTGTTTTGATTAGAAATAAATAGCTCTTCATTAAAAATGTTAGCAAAACAGTTAATTATTTGATTAAAGTCTTGAATTTTTAAATGCATATTGTTTGATTTAAAATTAATATGATCGCATAATTTTTTTAACCCATTTCCATTTATTTCAATCCAAAAATAAGACCATGGATTGCTTGGATCTGGCTTATATTTTACATGAGAATTTGGCTCAATTAAAAAACATTCACTTGATGAAATTATTTCTTTTTTTTGATTTTGATTAATAATAATGCCCTTTCCTTTAACTATAAAATGTAAAATGTAACATGATTTATTACTATCAATTAATTGTTTGTTTTTAATACATTCTTCATATCCAACAATAGATGTAGAAATATCTAAATTAAAATCATCTATCATATTTCTAAAACAAAGACTCCTATTTATAAAATTTATTTTATTCATCAAAAAAACCTCATCTAAATGTATCTTTATATATTTATATTAGTACATTTTATAAAAAGATAAATAATAAATATATTAAAAATATAAAAAATATATGTTAATTAGTACGTTTATGATATAAAATATCAAAAAAGTATATATTTTTAGTCATTTTATTTTATGGAAAAGAACTTATTTATTATTTATAATGTAAGTGCTTACAGAAGGAGAATAGCATGGAAGCAAAAATTACAAAACAAGAAATTGAAACATTATCAAGAACTCCAGGAAAACGTAAATGGTATTCTAAAATAGGATTAGCTCTTTTTGTAATGACAATTCCTACTATATTGTATATTTTTATTTTTCATTATCTTCCTTTGAGTGGGTTAGTTATAGCATTTAAAGATTATACTTCTTTTAAAGGAATATTTGGTTCTCCTTGGACTTCAATGGGAGGCTTTAAACATTTTTATACATTTATAACTGCTCCAAATTTTTGGACTATTATAAGAAATACTTTAGTTTTATCAATAGCATCTATTATTTTTAATTCAATTTTACCTATTATATTTGCTTTATTATTGAATGAAATAAAAGTAAAAAAATATAAAAGACTTATTCAAACTATAATGTATGCACCATATTTTATTTCAGTATCTGTTTTAGTTGGCATGATGTTTGCTTTCTTTAAAGTTGATAGTGGAATTTTTACAAGAATATTTGCTTTTTTTGGTTTTGATGCAACTAATTTAATGGAAAATCCTGATTATTTTTGTATGCTATATGTTGTTTCTGGTTTGTGGCAAGGTTTAGGTTGGTGGTCAATTGTTTATATGGGTAGTTTAGCAAATGTTGACCCTAATTTGCATGATGCTGCAATTATTGATGGAGCAGGAAGAGGTAGAAGAATTCTATATGTCAACTTACCTCAAATTATTCCTTTGGCAGTAATTATGTTTATTATGTCAATTGGAAATATTTTAAGTGTTGGTTTTGAAAAAGTATATTTAATGCAATTATCAACGAACTTGTCTTCTTCAGAAATTATTGCAACATATGTTTATAATATTTCGTTCCCTAAATTTGGATCAGCTCAATATTCATACGCTACAGCAATTGGATTATTTAATTCTGTGGTTAATATTATAATCTTATGTTTAGGAAACTTTGTTTCTAAAAAAGTTAGTGATAATTCACTATGGTAGGAGATAGTTATGAATAGAAAAAGTAAAGGCTCAGAAAAAATCTTTGATATTATCATTATGATAATTCTTGGTATTCTTGCATTAATGTTCTTATTTCCTCTAATAAATGTTCTTGCGTCTTCGTTGTCATCAGCTGATGCAGTAGTGGCAGGCGAAGTAGGACTTTTTCCTCAACAATTTACATTAAGTGGATACAAAGAAATTTTTAAAAACGAAGATATTTGGAGAGGATTTAGAAATTCAATACTATATACACTTATTGGAACTATTATTCAAGTTACCTGTCAAGTCTTATGTGCTTACCCTCTTTCAAGAAAAGATTTTAAAGGAAGAAAATTTTTAAACTTGTTCTTAGTTTTAACAATGTTTGTTTCTGGAGGTATGATACCAACATATTTGTTGATTCAACAATTACATTTATATAATACTATTTGGGCAATTATTTTGCCGGGATGTATATCAGTATTTAATATTATCGTTATTAGAACCTATATGCAATCATCAATACCAATTGAACTGCAAGAAGCAGCTATGATTGATGGATGTGGAGATTTAAAAATATTTACTAGAATCGTTTTACCTCTATGTAGACCGATAATTGCAGTTATGATTTTATATGCAGTTGTAGGTTATTGGAATTCATATTTTAATGCTTTAATGTACGTACAAGATTCTTCGCTCTATCCATTGCAAAACGTCTTAAATGATATTTTGATTTCTAATCAATCAAGCGTTGGTGGAGGTACAGATGTTAATTTATCAGAACAGTTGAAATATGTTACTATTGTTGTTTCGTCATTACCATTATTAGTTATTTATCCGTCTTTTCAAAAATATTTTGAAAAGGGCGTTACTATTGGTGGAATTAAAGGTTAAGGAGAAAAATTATGCAAAGAAAAATAATTACATTCACATCAATTATTTTGATGGCTCTTACTGCTTTTACTGGATGCTCATCATTACAAAAAAATTATGATCCAGATAATTTTTTATTAAATGGTACAGATGATAATCCATATAGAATTGTTAAAAATCCAGTAACAATTAAAATTTTTGCACCACATAGTTCTGGAAATCCTAATTATAGTGATTTAGAAATGTTTAAGTATTTATCGGAAATTACTGGATTAAATTTTGAATTTACAACTCCAGATACTTCAGCTTATACAAACCAAAGAACTGGTGCTTGGTCATCAGATAATACAATACCAGATTTATTTTTGTTCAATAATCCTATTTCTGAACTAGTAGAATATGCAGAGAAAAAATATGATGCATATGTTCCTTTTAATGATGGCAATTATTCATATACTGTTAATGGAACTCAAGTAAATGTTGGTAATATTATCGATAATTATATGCCTAATTATAAAAAAGGATTAGATAATAACTTTGGTGTTGATAAAGAAAAAGGTGATGCTAAAGAAACAGCTACTTTATCAGATGGATACATGTATTCAACATTATCTGTAAAAGATGTTGCTAGAGATTTGACTTTTAAAATGTTTATCAATCAAAAGTGGATTGATAATATTAATAATGAATTTGGTGGTTATAAAGGGAAAAAATTACCAAATGCTAATGATGTTACCACAATTGAAGAATACTTAACTATTCTAAGAGCGTTTAAAGAATTAGATGCAAATTTGAATGATGACGCAAATGATGAAATACCTGTTACTTCAAAATCTCTTGAATATTTAAGAAACTTTATTTTAGCAAGCTATGGATATGTTTCTACAGGTGCTGAAATAGAAAATGATAATTCTAAATATAGCTATGTTCCATATCAAGAAGCATATAGAAAATATTTACAAATTGCTAGAACTATGTGGGATGAAGGATTAATGGATGTTAGTACCTTTTCTAATAAAACAGATAATCAAATGGCTCAAAATGGCGTTAAAAATCGTTTAGGAAGTTTTCCAGCTGCTGCAGCTTATTTGATTGTTGGTTATGATTTAGAAGAAAATTATGTTACTTTTGGGCCTTTAACATCATCTTATTATACTGGTACTCCATTACAATGGGGATTTGGTTATTTTAATCCTGATGGTGCGACTATCCCTCAAAAATCAGTTTATGTTAGAGAAGTTGCTAGACTTCTTGATATTATGTATAGTGATTTAGGTGCTCAACTTATTTCTTATGGTGTGGAAAATAAAAATTGGACATGGGACAATGCTGAGCATACATCATGGACTTTCAATGTTCCTTCAACATGGACTGGTAATCAAGAACAATATAGAGCAACAATTACTCCAAACGTAGGAAGTGCATCTGCACTATATTGGTCAAGTAACTTTGTAGAAAAAATGAATGATAAAATAATTGATTCACTTAATAAAATGTCACAAAAATATTTGCCATATTTGAAAAATCCAGAACCTTATGAAATTAAAATGAACGCTGAAGAATATAGTAAAATTACAACAATAAAAGCATCATTAGATCCTCAATTAGAATTTTTAGAAGCAAGTTATATTAGAGGAGATAATAAAAAAGACCCATATGATGATAATAGTTATAATGATTTTATTAATACATTAAAAGGATATAATGTTGATGAATTAATGAAATGCTATAACGATTCATTAGCTAGGTATAAAGGAAAATAATTTATGAAAAGAGCAAGAAATATATGTCTTTTTTTGGCTTTGTTTTCATTGTTTGCTTGTAATAGAACAGAAGCTACCTCATCTAACAATGCTTCTAATAGTAATAATTCATCAAATATTAGTAGTTTAGAAAGTTCAAATCAAGATAATTTCTCTAATGTTAATGAAGTTATTAATGGATTAAATTCATCTGCATTTTCTAATGAAATTGAATGCAAAGAAAATATTGGTTTAAATGATATGAAAAATGTTGGCGTTAATAAAAATAGATTTGAAAATGAAACATTATATTTAATTCCTGAAGGGACAATTTACTTGGCTGAAGATTATAATATTACTCCGTTAGGAGAAAATAATTCTGGCAATTTATCAAGTTTATTAGCTAATTTAGTTAATGTTAAAGGAAATAAAATAATTAAATTTAAGCAAGGAGTATATAAATTCTCTGCTACTGTTGATACTGATGGAATTGAAGATTTATATTTAGTTGGTGATAATACAGAATTTTTATATTCAGGATGGGGCACATATTTTGAAGCAAAAGTATCTAAAAATATCATGATTAGTAATATTTCATTTGATATGGAATATTCTCCAACAATTGCTGGAATAGTAAAAAGGGTTGATAGAATTAATAATAATCCAGTTGTAGTACTTGATATTCCAAATGAATTTGATTTAACTCAATCACTTTATCAAAATTGGCAAAATAAAACATGTTCTTATATGGAATGTTATTATGATGAAAAGACTGATGGATATGTTCCAAATCGTAATGGTAATTTGTTTTATAATTCTCCATCAAGCTCAAATATTAAAGGTGTTTATGGGGCAAATTATAGTAGTTCTAGTAAAGAGTTAGCAATTACTTTAAATGAAAATTTTGCTTATCGAACAAAAGATTATGCTGATCCAGCAATTGGCACAAAAGTTTCATTTGCATACACAATGTATGAAAACCATGGCTTTCATTTTGTAAATTGTGAAAATGTATATTTTGAAAACGTTAATGTTTATACAACAGGTGGAATGGGTTTTAGAGTAGAAAATGGAAAAAATTTCTATTTAAATAGAACAAATTTTGCTACTAAAAAGGGTTCTAATAGAATTATGACTTGTACAGCTGATATTATTCATACTATTGGCTTAGAGGGTGATTTGAATATTACAAATTGTTTGCTTGAAGGAAGTCATGATGATGCATTGAACATTAAATCGTTTTATACAAAAGTTACTAGTATAAATGCTTCAAGTAAAGAAATAGATATTTCTCAAACTCAAAATGAAGTAGCTATAAATTACGAAATTGGTGATACTATAGATGTTTATAATCCAGAAAATATGGAGTTTATTGATACATTTAAAATTGTTGATTTAACAAAAATTGGTACTTCATATACATTAACTGTTGATAAAAGACCATCTAAAGTTAAAGAAAATTATACAGTAGGAAATGCAAGCAAAATCACTAAAATGACTTTGGATAATTGTATTATTAGAAACAAAAGAAATCGTGGAATATTACTTCAATCTCGTGATTCAAAAATTATTAATTGTACATTTCAAAATGTTGTAATGGGGGCAATTCAAGTACTAGCGGTTAATGATATTTTTAGAGAAGCTATTGTTCCTCAAAATATTGAAATTTGCAACAATAAATTTTTAAATAATTATAATGATTTAAGTGTATTTGCGTATGGTGATAATCCATCAAAATGTGTTACTGGTACTTTAAAAAATGTTGATATACATAATAATTATTTCTTTAATGGAGTAGGAAATACTATTTGGATTTTAGCTAATGGTAATACAAAAATTCATGATAATTTAATTCATTATAATAAGGCTTTAACAAGTGTAATTATGAATATTGAAAATTCGTCTTCTATTAATGTTTATAATAATGTTTTATATAATTTAACAACTGCAAATATGTCTATTGTTGTATCAAAATCATGTCTAGATTTAATTAACAAAAATAATGAAGTGAGGAGTTCTT
>URVS01000012.1 GCA_900551385.1 uncultured Mollicutes bacterium
TTTCTTTATCAACGACTTTGATAATACTAGGATATTTTTCTTCATATTCTCTAGCAATTTCTATTGTATTATCTTTAGATCCATCATTAACAATAATGATTTCAACATCTTCTCCACCTTTTAATAATGAATCAACACATTTATTTAAATATTTTTCTGAGTTATAACTAGGTACAACAAATGATAATAATTTCATATTTATCCTCGCTTTTCTATGTCTTTAGATTAATACTTTTATACATAAAAAGCAAACAAAAAGACTTTTATAACATTTTTATCATATAATAATTAAATTTATTTTATAAAAATTTTAATTATTATTTCTTTTACTGCTTTTTTACATATAAAAAAATTAAAATGATATAATATTATTAATAAAATTATGAGGTAATTAAAGATGTTAAAATGGATTAAAAAAAATATAATTATTATTATAATAATGTTGATATTTGAAATAGTAGCCTTATCATTGTTTTTATCAACAAAAAATATTTTTTATTTATGGAATTTTAATTATATAGGTTTATGCATCTCTACAGGGTTATTTTTAATGCAACATAAAATTAAATACGCACGAAATTTTATACAATTTGCAGTAGGTTTGTACATGCTTATTTATTTAGGAATTATATGTAGAGAAAATATGCAAATTGAAGGGTTTTGGTATTATTTATTTTTAGGAGTGTTTGAAGCCGCTACAATTCATTATTTTGTTGCTAAAATAGGTGGCCCTTTATTTTTTGGAAGAGGCTGGTGTGGTTATGCTTGTTGGACAGGTATGATTTTAGATTTATTACCTTATAAAACACCTCAATCTAATAGAAAAAAAATCGGTTGGATTAGATATATAATGTTTTTATTATCATTAACATTTGTTGCATCATTATTTATTTTTAAAGTTGACAATTTAGAAAATATAATGTTTTGGTCATTTATTATCGGTAATATAATTTATTATGTTTTAGGTATAACGTTAGCGTTTATTTTAAAAGATAACCGAGCTTTTTGTAAATATATTTGCCCAATAACTATCTTTTTAAAACCAGTTAGTTATTTTTCATATTTAAGAATAAAATGTGATCATAATAAATGTATTAATTGTAAAAAATGTATTAATAGTTGTCCAATGAATGTAGATATGTTAGATGACTCTAGAAAAAGAAAAAATGGAACTGAATGTATTTTATGTTGTAATTGTACAAAAGTTTGCCCTAAAAACGCTCTTGATATAAAGCATTAAAATCAAAACATTAAAAAAACTATGATTTGTAGTATCTAATAATACAAAACATAGTTTTTAAATACTCAATTTATATATTTAAAAAATTTAAAGCTTCTAAGATTACTTTATCCATATCATAATATTTATATTGGCCTAATCTTCCACCGAAATAAACATTATTTAATTTCTTAGCTTCTAATAAATATTGTTGATATAAAGCATTATTTTTATCATTATTTACTGGGTAATAAGGTTCATCACCTAATTTCCATGTTGAAGAATATTCTTTTGATATAACTGTTTTCTTAGAAGTAACATCAAATTCAAAATGTTTATGTTCAATAATTCTTGTATATGGTACTTCGTATTCAGTATAATTAACGACTGCATTTCCTTGATGATTTACTTCATCTAAAATTTCTTCTTCAAATCTTACTGAACGATATTCTAGTGCGCCATATTTGTAATTAAAAAACTCATCAATAGGGCCAGTATAAATAATATTTTTTGCTAAAGGCATTAATTCTTCTTTATGATCTAAGAAATTAGTGTTAAGTCTAACTTCTATACCTTTTAACATTTTTTCAATTATTTGAGTATAACCACCCATTGGTATACCTTGATAACGATCATTAAAATAATTATTATCATATGTAAATCTCACAGGTAATCTTTTAATAATGAAGCTAGGTAATTCATTACATGGTCTACCCCATTGTTTAGCAGTATAACCTTTAATTAATTTTTCATAAATTGTTAATCCAACTAAATTGATTGCTTGTTCTTCTAAATTAGTAGGGTTTTCTTTAAAATAAGCTTTTCTTTCTTGTTCTATTTTTTCTTGAGCTTCTAAAGGCGTTTTAATTCCCCATAATTTAGAAAATGTGTTCATGTTAAATGGTAAATTATATAATTCATCATGAAAAATAGCAATAGGAGAATTAATGTAATTATTAAATTCTGCAAATTGATTTATATAATCCCACACTTTTTTATTTGAAGTATGAAAAATATGTGCCCCATATTTATGAACATTTATACCTTCAATATTTTCAGTATAAATGTTTCCACCAATATGGCTTCTTTTTTCAACAACTAATACTTTTTTTCCTTTTTTAGTAAGCTCATGAGCACATATTGAACCATATAGTCCTGAGCCTACAATTAAATAATCGTACATAAACTAATCCTCACACTTAAAAAAGTGCTTTCTTAGTCTATAATACCTCTTCTATAAGAAATTTTAAAGGCTTCAGCAAGAATTTTTAATTGTTCATTTGTGATTGATTGGACAATTTTCTTATCACAAACCTTTAAATATATCTCTGCTGCTTTTTCAATAGTTTCAATTAAACCAAATACTTCATCAAGAGTTTTTCCTGTGCAGAACAAGCCATGTTGAGCCCAAACAACCGAACGATACTCTTTCATTTTATCAGCAGTAGCAATACCAATTTCTTCTCCACCACATAAAATCCAAGGTAAAACACTGATGCCTTCAGGGAAAACAACAATACTTTCAGTTTGCATTTTCCATAATATTTCAGTAAATAAATTTGAATCTAATGGACAAATATGTGTCATGCAAATAATATTTGTTGGATGACAGTGAATAACTAATCTATGGTCAGCATCAACTTTTAATCTTTCAATATGGCATTTTAAATGAGTTGGAGCTTCACTTGTTGGTCTTCCACCATCTTTATAACCCCAAAGTAAGGACAAAGTGTGTTCATCTTTTACTTTCATAATACCCAAGTTTGTTTCAGGATCTTTTTTACAATTTCTAAAATATTTTCCTGTTCCAGTAATAATAAAATATTTACCAATTAAACTGGACAAATCAAAATCATACTTGAATTCTCTAATTACATTATTAATATCACATACTTGTTTAACTTCTTTTTCTGTTAAAATATATGATAAGTTTCCACCATTTCTTTCATCCCAACCATGGCGATATAATTCTTCTAAAATATCTGTTACTTGTTCTAAACCGTTCATTTTAATTTCTCTCCTTTAATATTTCATTTTCATATTCTTTAATTTCTTCATACCAGCTTGCGTCATCAACATAGCCATTTCTTGATAGATATTCATTCCATACTTCTTGCCATGGTAAAGTTTTAATTTCTTCTTGTAAAGCAAGAGTTCTTGTATGATCATAAGTATCTTGAGCTTCTTTTAATAAATTCCAAGGTGTAAGAAGTGCTCTTAATAATGCCTTTTCCATGTTTCTTGAACCAATAATTAAAGCTGCAATTCTATTAATAGAGCCATCAAAATAATCAAGTCCTATATAAGCTTTATTTAATGCATCACATTTTACAAGTTCATCAGCAACTTCTTGTAAATCATCATTTAATTTCAATACATGATCACTATCCCATCTTACTGGACGTGATACATGAAATGCTAAACGTGGTGAAAATAATAATAATGATGAAATTTTATCTGCTACATTTTCTGTTGGATGAAAATGCCCTGTATCTAACAAACACAAAATATTATTTTTCATTGCATAACTTAAATAAAATTCATTTGAACCTACTGTATACGATTCAACACCAATACCAAATACTTTTGATTCTACGGAAACATCCATAGCTTTTTTATCATATTTATATTTTAAAATTTCATCTAAAGAATTTTTTAATCTTCTTCTTGGCCCCATTCTATCAGATGGGCTTTCTTTTAAACCATCAGGAATCCAAATATTACATAATGCTTTTTGATGAAGCTCATGACCAAAATATTCAGTAACTTTAATTGAATTAATAACATGTTCAATCCAATATTTCCTTATTTCTTCATCAGGAGAAGATAAAGTCAAGCCGTCTTTCATCATATTTGATGAAAATAATGTTGGATTGAAATCTAATCCCAAATTATGTTCTTTAGCATAATCAACCCATTTAGAAAATTGCTTTGGAGATATATCTTTTCTATCTACTATTTCTCCTGTTTGATAACAAGCATGTAAATTTATTTTCTTTTTACCAGGAATATGTTTTAAAGCAACAGTTAAATCTTGAGTTAACTCTTCAAAATTTCTTGCTTTTCCCGGATAATTACCTGTCGATTGAATACCACCTGTTAATGATGTATTGTTTTCAAAGCCATTAACATCATCAAGTTGCCAACAGTGTATTGAAATTTTTGTTTTCTTTAATGTAGAAAGTGCCTTTTCAACATCTACACCATATTTTGCATACAATTCTTTTACTTCTTTTGTCATTTATTTTTCCTCCATTTGTATTAAAAGATTTCCTATTGCCGTAGCCTCTATTGGTAATGCGATAACCTTTTTTTGAGTTATATCTTTAGTTAAATCATTTAAATATTGGTTTTTTGCTCCTCCACCAACAATATATAATTTGTCAAATTTTTGATTGGTAATTTTTTCTAATTCATCTAAGCTTTCTTTATAAGAATACGCTAGAGAGATATAAGTTGAATTAATATAATCTTTATCTTCTTTTGGAAGAATCATTTTTCTTTCCATAAAATAATTTTTAATTGCGATTTTCATATCTAACGCTGATAAAAACATTGGATTATTTACATCAAAAACTACGTTATATTCTGATTCTTTAGCCATTTTAACCATTGTTGCAAAATCCAAATTCATTTGCTTTGCTAAATTTTGAATTATCCATAATCCCATAATATTCTTTTGAAAACGAACATAATTTGGTCCAAGTTCATTAGAATAATTAGCATTTTTTGCTTCATTGGAATTGATCATATGATCAATTTTTAATCCAAGTAATGACCAAGTACCACTAGAAATATATGGATTATTATCAATCATTGGAATCCCTTCAACAGCTGATGCAGTATCATGGCTTGCACATAACTTAACTACAATATTTCCACCTACCTCATCTATTATTTCTTTTTTAAAGTTTCCAACTATTTCTCCTGGATAAGAAATATTTTTGAATAAGTTTTTATTAAATTTTAATCTTTCAATTATTTCTTTTGAATAACAGTTATTATTATAATCAAACATTCCTGTTGTAGATGCATTCGTATATTCTTTCTTTTTTACACCAGTTAAGCAATAAGATAAATATTCTGGTATCATTAAAAAGTCAGTTACATTTGTTAATCTATCATTAATCAAATCATCATATAATTGATAAATTGTATTAAACTTTTGGAATTGAGATCCAGTTATTTTATATAGTTCATCAAAACTAATTAAATTATGAACTTTATCGATAATCTTTGCAGTTCTATCATCACGATAACTATAAACAGGATATATAACTTTATCACCATTTAATAAAACATAATCAACACCCAATGTATCAATACTCATCGATTCAATATGCTTGTACTTTTCAAGGGCTTTTTTTATTCCTTGTTTCACTTCAAAAAATATATTATCGATATTCCAAATCAAATGATTATTTTCTATAATAACACTATTTTTAAAGCGATATACTTCATCAAGAACAAGTTCATTATTCTTATAATAGCCAATTATATGTCTTCCTGATGATGCTCCAATATCAATAGCAAGATAATATTTCATATCAACAATTCTCCTATACTTATATTAAACAATATTACAATACATTATTAATATAATAATATTGCATTTTTATATAACAATATTGTAATATAGGTATATGCATCAAAGAATACCTATTAAATCAGAAAATAAGTCAATTTTATATATTTCTAGAACAGTTTTAGGTTCTAATTTTCAAACAAATCTTCATTGTCATCCCAACATTGAAATTCTTTTAATTGAAAAAGGAAATGGATATATTCAGACAACTAACAGAAAAATAAACGTTAAAGAAAATGATTTAATCATTATTAATCAAAATTGTAAACATTGTGAAATAAGCAACAATTTAACTTTTTACGCAATTGGAATTAATAAATTGAATATTTTTT
The DNA here is from genome assembly GCA_900551385.1 of uncultured Mollicutes bacterium. Classification (GTDB taxonomy): domain Bacteria; phylum Bacillota_I; class Bacilli_A; order RFN20; family CAG-449; genus CAG-449. The sequence goes on from URVS01000012.1 coordinate 6,137, forward strand.
TAAAAGAAAACTTTATTAAAAAAATTATTTATTTTACCCTAGATACATCTTCATATAATAAAACTTTATATTTATATAAAATTATTTTTTCTGAGGCTAGTCAGTGTAAAGAAAACTATATATCCATCATTGAAAACTCATTACAATCACTATTTTTAATTATAAAAAGACAAAATGATTTAATATTTAACACTACCTCAAAAAATGAATCAGATCTTGTTTCAAATGTAAAAAACATAATTGAAAACAATTACCAATTAGAACTAAAACTTAACGATATTGCTTCAAGGCTTTCAGTTTCTAAATCAAAATTATGTCATCAATTTAAAAGCGAATGTAACATATCAATTATAGAGTATAAATTAAATTGTCAAATGCAAGAAGCTATAAATTTACTCTTATTAACTGATATGAATATATCTCAAATTTCATCAATGATTGGTTTTAACAACACCTCATATTTTACAAAATTTTTTAAAAAAAAATATAAGGTTTCTCCTTGTGAATATAGAAAGCTTCATAAAAATAACAATTAAAAAAAGATTGCATCTTTTTTGATACAATCTTCTTTAATTATATAATTTAATATTAGTTATTTTCTTTTATTTCTTTATTAGCTTCGAGTTTCTCTTTATCTTCTTTAGTATATTTTTCAACATTCATAAAGAAAAACATAATGCCCATAACTAAGTAAGCAATAGATTCAACACCAAATCCTAAGAAAGTATGAACAACTGGTTTAGAAGCAGCAGGCACAATAGAATTAATTCCAACAATAATACCATTACATACACCAGCCATACAAACCATGATAGATCCATAAACAGCCATTGTAAATCCATCTGTACGAATACCATATTTTGCTTCTTGATGATCTAAAACATTAGCAAGTAAAGCTAAAGAAATATACATTGCAGGAGCTGTTCCTAAAGCTTTAATACAGAATGAAGCAACTGAAAGTCCAGTAACTGCACCAATATTTGCTTGAATAGCAGGAACTAAGGCTACGAAAGCTAAAGATCCACCAAGGAATGCTAACATACAGCCCATAACAATTGTTTTAGATTTTGTAAAGCGATTTGCTAAAGGCCAAACAATAATCATGCCTAATGCAGTTGGAATTGCACCAACAGTATTAATTATTGATGATAAAGTACTTTGTCCAGTCATTGCAATAGAATAGAATGACATATCATTATTCTTCATTTGTCCGCCAAATTGATATAAGAAGAAGAAAACAATAATTAACCACCAGTATTTATCTTTTACACAAACTTTAATTTGTTCACCCATTGAAATAGATTTTACTTCTTCATTTCCAGCATTTTGATTCTTTTCAACGATTTCTTCAGTGATTCTTTCTCTTGTAAAGAAATATTCAAGTAAACAGCCTATAACTAAGCAAGCAACCATGATAATCATAAGAATAACCCATTTTGAGTTTGCTTGATCAGGTGTAATACCCATTGTATAAGCACCTAATGGATTAGCTTCAGTAACTTGAGTAGCAACACTCAAATCAGTAGTAACCTTTTCAACAATTTTATCACCTTCAAGAGCAGTATATTTATAAGTTGGTAATAAACCAATAAAATCAACAAGTATTCCACCTGCCATACCAGATAAACCAGCTGCACCAAGTTGAGCAGCCATAATACAAGTTGATAATAAGCCACGTTTCTTTTCATCACGAGTTGATAAATTAACTAATGCTGAATGTGAAGTATAATATAATGGCCATGCTAATGCATAATATAAATTATATGCTACCGCGATAACAATAGAAGCAATTAAATTAGAAGTTGTACCATTAAATTGTTTTATTCCAACAAACCATGTAGCGCCTTCTGGTAATGGAACTAAGAACAAAGCAAGTAACGCAACTGCAATAATAGGCATACCTATCAAAATTAATGGTCTTGCTTTTCCTGCTAAAGTTGGTTTTCTTTCCATTAATTTTCCAACAAATAAGTTTCCAATAATAATAACAATAGCTGATAAGATAGGAAGTAATGTCTCAAATAATGGAGCCCATTGTCCGAGCATTAAAACTTTATCCCAATATTGAATAAGCCAAACATTAACTACACCATTACTAACAAGGGCTAAAATAGGTCCAAGTAAGTATCCAAGTCCAGCTTCAGGAAATAAAGTCACCCCATCTTTCTTAATTTTAGTTTTCATAAAAGATTTTTCAAAAAAACTAGTTTTCATTTTCAAATCTCTAGTAACATATAATCATCCTTTATATGTACTACTCCTTTCATAATTTACAAGTCATGTCTTATATGGATGAATTTGTATTAGAAATACAATTTTTATATACAGATATCTTTTTAATCGCTTACAATTAAATGATAAATACTAATAGAGATAAAACTATCAGCATTATTAGTATACAATTCAAAGAACAATGATAAATCATCATTCAAGTTGTGCACATAACTTTAAGCACAACAACAATAAAAAAACTTTTTTTATTACCTAATTATGATTTTAATAAATTATTTAGTATTAATCAATAACGATTTAAAGATTATAAATCATTTTCAAATAAATATTCACCATGAGTTCTTATAAAAGTATCACCATTTGGCAAAACAATTTTTGCTTCACAACCATAAGGAACAGTTACACTCAATTTAAATTTATTATTTTCAATTTTCCAATCTGATTTAATAATTCCATAAGATGTTTTAGTTTCTGCTTTAGCATAAGTTAATGTCCCACCTAAGACAGGTTTAATTAAAAACTTTTTATATCCACATTCTATTGGTTCAATACCAGCAACTTTCCTATATAAAAAATCACCAACTGATCCACTAGCATAATGATTAAAGGAAATCATTCCTCCTGTTCCATCATTACCAATTTCACATTCACCATTTTCATCTAAGGCATCCCATCTTTCCCAAATAGTTGTCGCACCAACTTTTACTTCATATAACCAAGATGGACAAATAGTATTTTCTAACATTTTATATGCTTCTTTTACATAACCATTATCAACTAAAGCAAACAATATATATGGAGTTCCAGGAAATCCAGTTCCAATACAATAATTATGCTTTTCAACTAATTTTTTAAGATTATAAGCAGCAGCTTTTTTATTGTATTCACTAAACATGTTAAATTGAAGTGGCAAAACATAACCAGTTTGGAATTCATTATGAAGTTTTCCTTTTTTATCTGTAAAGATTGATTCATAAGCATCTGCTACTTTATTTGAAAAATTAAAATAAAATTCTTCATCTTCTTTTTTATTTAAAATATGAGCAATATTACTTAACATCAATGAAGTATTTCTTAATGATGCAGTCGCAGTCCATTTACTTCTTTTTTGCCATTCACTCATTTTTTCAGCATCAGGAGAAACCCAATCGCCAAAATGAAAAATACTTGGTGTATGCCATATATATCTATGTTTTCCAACACCAATAAGATTAGCCCAAAATTTGCATGCATTAACATACTTTTTCATTGATTCATAAGATTCTTCTAAAATATGAATATTTCCTGTTTTTTCATATTCTGCCCATGGCACCAATAAAGCAGCATCACCCCAAAAATCAATAGCCATTTTTGGCATAGTAACAGGAAAACCATATTTATGAACTGGTATTGTAGTAGGAATTCCACCAGTTTTCAATTGTTGGCTTCTTAAATCTAAAAGCCATTTATCTAAGAATCTACTTACATCAAAATTAAAAAAAGCAGTTTTAGCAAAAATTGCTATATCGCCAGTCCACCCCATTCTTTCATCTCTTTGAGGGCAATCAGTAGGTATATCTACAAAATTTGACTTACTAGACCAAATAATATTTTGTTGCAAACGATTAATTAAAGGATTTGAACATTCAAAATTACCTACTTGCTCAATATCCGAATAAAGCACAATACCTTTAACCTCAATTTGTTCAATATTAATTCCTTCAATTGAAATATATCTAAAACCCATATATGTTAAAGTTGGTGAAAACTCTTGATTTCCCTCTTTACAAATATAGGTTAATGTAGCTTTTGCGCTTTTAAAAAAATTGTAATTAAATTACCCTTTTTTTTTAATTCATTTTTGCATTTTTTATTTTTAAATAAATAATACCAGCAAAATTTTGTCCAAAATCAACAATATATTTATTATCAAGTTTATTTATAGATATTGGTAACATGGTTTCGTGTGGAACAACACTTGCTCCATAATCAAATAATAATTTCGGATTAATTTTTAATTTTTCATAACTTGCTTTATGATAATTTAATTTATCAAATTCTAAATTAGCGTCATATGTTTCTCCATCATAAAAATCAGCCATTAACACAGGAGTAAAACTAGTTACTTCCCATGTATTATCAGAAGAAATGATTTCATAAGTATTATCTTCATATTCAACATGAATATCACACAATATTGCTTGTCTATCGGCTACATCTCTATTTTTGCGGGTAAAAACAAACGAGCCGACTGCCCATCCACCTGCCACTAAAAAATATAAATCATTTTCTATACTTAATAAATTTGTAATATCATACATTTGATATTGTAATTGATGCTCATAAGAAGTAAATCCTGGTGCAAAATATTTTTTACCAACTTTTTTACCATTGAGCAATAAATCATAAATTCCTATTGCAGTAGAATAAACTTTTACATTTTTTACTTTTTTATTAAATACAAGATGTTTTTTAAAAATTAGAGGTTTAGGTGAAACACCTTTTTCAGTAAATTTATATTGATCATCACTTATCCATTTACCATTAAACGAAGTTAACATATATCCAGTTTCATAAATTAATGTAGTTTTATCATGATTGCCAAGGTTATCTTCAACATATAATTCAACTGTATATTTTGTAAATGGTTTTAATTTATCACCATTATAAACAATACAAACTTGTGAAGTAGTTTCTATTTCCCAACCATTCATCTTTAAAATAGCTTTTCTGAGAATTGATTTTGCATCATCACTAATTAAAGAAAAATTAAAAGATGGATGTTCATTATCTGAAAAGCAATATTCTTTTATATGATTAACTTTAAACTCTTTTATTTTAAACATGAATAGTTCCTCCTAGAAAATAAAGGGCTAATAATTTAATAATTAATAGCCCTATTATTAATTTAATTTTTGTTAAGCTTCTTTTCTACCAAAGAAATTACTAACAACTGAAAGTATACCTGTTACTAACATAAATGCTGTTGCAACAATTGCATTAATACAAGATGATCTAGCTACTAGGTTTCCACTTTCAAGATCAGATCCTAAAGCAATACCATAATAATAAACTCTATCACTTATAAAGTACATTGCAGCTCCTATCATAAAAAATGATACAGCAACTAATAATACATTTAAAACAATATTAACAATTCTATTATCTTTTAAAGCAGTAAATCTAATGCCGATATTAGCTAAAATTATTAATAATGAGGTAACTAAGAACCAAATAATTGGTCCAGATACTGTTGCTTCAGTAAAATATGGCAATGATTTATTAACAGCATAAAGTATAATTGAAACAATGATTAATATAGATAAAATTGCATTGAGAATAAAACTAACGCCTTGATTTTTCATAAATTTCATATGCTTGTCTCCTATTCTTCTTCTTTTTTGCCTTTAATATTAGCAAAGATCATTAAACCTAAGCTTGCAGCTAAGACAACACTAAAAGTACCAGTTAAAACATTAAACATAATTTGCCATGATGGAATAACATTAATAACAGTAACACTACCATCCATACCATTTAAAAGATTTGAATTTGCATATGCATACCATTGATATTTCATATTAATATGTAAATGTTCATTTAATAATTTATCTTTTGCAATATTTGTTGCTTCATAATCAACCCATTCAGTTTTTAAATCAGCCGAAGCACCACGACCATTAGCCATCATTGTAACGCCACCTAAGATACATTCACCAGGTAAGAAATAGTTTTGTCCATTAACCATATCGGTAGAAATTAATCCTTTGTAGCCCCATTCTTTTCTTAAAATATTTTGCATTAATCCTTCGTGAGCGTTTAAGTTAGAGCAGCCAATTCTATTAAAAGCAGTCATTGTAGCTAAACATTCACCAGATTCATATGCTTTTTGGAAAGATCTTAATTCTGTTTCACGGGCTGTTTGTTCAGTCATATATTCAGAAAGACCATATCTATTAAATTCAATAGCGTTGAAAGCAAAGTGTTTTGGACCAATTAAACAACCAAATTCTCTACCACCTGATACCATTTCCTTCAATGAATATGATGATAAAATTGGATCTTCTGTAAAGTATTCATGTGTACGTCCTTCATATGGTGAACGATGTAAGTTAGCTCCACCAGCCCAAATAGTTGCACCACCATTCCATATAGAATGATTACCAATTAATTGTCCAGCACCTCTTTGAATGTCTTTATCAAATGTAGCAGCAATTAATGGAGCATTAGGCATAGAAGCTTTATATCCAATCCATTGAGAATCTTCAGCAAGTTTATAAGGAGAATTTTCTAAAATTGTATATCCTTGATTAATACCAAATGATGAGAAACCATTAGGACCATCAGCTTGTCTATTTCTTGGATTTGCAATTTCTTCAATTGTCCAAGTTGTATTACCACCAACTGCAATAATTTTAACTGCGTTATCTAATTTAATTTGATTAACAAAGTCATCCCATCTAGGATCATCCCAACTTGCACCTTTCATATCAGCAAGAGTATAACTTGTTTTTGTTGAACCCCAAACTGTTTTAACATCATCATTTTTTTGAATAACGTGTTTTTTATTACGCAATTCTTTAATCATTTCCGCATTTGGAGTGACATATTGTCTTGTTGGATATGTTTTATCCCAGTTATTTCTTGATAAGTATGTTATTGCACCAGGTTGGTAGTAATTTAAATCAGCATTATCTAATTGATTTTGAATTAATACTTTTCCACCTTTAGATCTACCAAACAATGATGAATTTTCTGATCCATATCTATACATTACTGCATTACTTGCATTGCCATTTTCATCCATTCCATCACTTGTTGTTTTTCCCATTTTTGCAAGAACATTATTTATTGCTTCATGAGCACCATTACCAACTGAGAAATAATAATCACCTTCTGCTAAAATATAACCACCTTTGACACCATCATGTTCAAGTTCATTATCATATGATGTGGCATCAGATAAATCAGCAGTAATCTTAAATGTTCTTTTTTCTCCAGCTTTAATAGTAGGTGTTTTTTGATAATCAAGTAATTGGATTGCAGCTTTTTCAATTCTATCATTAGCCTTTCTTGGTAAAGAAACATATAATTCAATAGCATCTTTTCCATCAACATTGCCAGTATTTTGAACATCAACAATCGCAGTCACTATTTTATCTGAAGTATTTACTTCAAGACTCTTTAATTCTTGTTTAAATGTTGTATACGATCCACCATAACCAAATGTATAGCTAACTTCATCATTATATTTCCAAGATGTTGCACCTTCTTTAGCACCTTTAGCTGAAGATGCATTTGAAGAAGGATTAACAATAGTATCAAAATATCTTGTTTCATAATATTTATAACCAGTATAAATACCTTCTTGATAAACTGTATAAGCTGAAGCTCTTAAATTATCAGCACTTACAGCAGTCCAACCATCTTTATTATTTGTAATTTTATCTTCTGCAGTTGTAGCAATTTCATCTAAATTACTATATGAGAAAATACCCCAGTTTTGTGCAGCAGGTGAAACAGATATATCACTAGCGTATGTGTCAGGTAATTTTCCTGAAGGATTAATTGTGCCATCTAGGATCTTTGGTACAGCATTCATTCCATAAGTACCAGTTGTACCAATCCATAATATAGCATCAATTCCTTCATCACGTTTAAGTTCATCAATTTCCATAGGTGAATTTGAATTGATTAAGACAACAACTTTATCACCTTGAGCAACGTGAGCCTCAAATCCTTTTCCGTCAAGGCTAACCGTATCCATACCAATGTGCATCAATAGCTCCACGCCTTCTTCAGAAACGATACCGACTGCGTGCTTAGTTGGGAAGAGTACTGTCACTGTCCCATTGACTGGTGAAACCAATTCACCTTGACTTGGTTCAATCACGACACCTTGTCCCATGACACCTGATGAGAAGACAGGATCTGTTGCTTGGCTAAGCGGTTTAACTTGGCCAGCAAGTGGGCTAACAACCTCTGCTGATTCAGCAAGAACAGTTGGAGTCGCAGTATGTGATGCAAATTCAGCCTCTTCTTGAGCTGCAAATTCTTCCTTAAGTTCTGTATCATCTT
>URVS01000013.1 GCA_900551385.1 uncultured Mollicutes bacterium
CCCCGCGTTGTTATGCTTTTTTGACTACTCTAACCCCGCGGAAGTTTGGAGAGCCATATTATCTAGCTTCTAATATCACTTTTTCAAGTCTAGTTGATGGAATATCTCTACGACCTTCTTTAGCTTGATCTTTACCATTTAATTTAACTAAATCACCAGTAAATCCAACATTAACTGTTACTAAAGAAGTACCAACACCATATATATCAACTGGAGTATGATGTAACTCAAAATCTCTTATTTTTTCAGCAGTAAATCCTGAAGAAACAATAATTTTAACATAATTGAAACCTTCTTGATCAAGAGCTTCTCTTAAAGCAAAAACCAATTCTTTACATACACCATGAGCATCGAAAGAAGAAATATCTTTATCATCAAAATAATGATCAATTAAGGCTTTTGAAGTATCAATTCTAACTGCTTTAAGTTTAGTTTGAAGATGTCTAGCTATTTTAAGTGAATCATAAACAACATTATTATGATAATCAATTAAAGCAGTAACTTTTTCTTCTGGGAAGGTTTTTAAATATAAATCACTAGCTTTACAAATATCACCATCACATAATTGAATTAAGGCATGTGGCATAGTTCCTAAACCTTTACCACCCCACCATAAACCCATAGCATCAGTAGAGTCAGCTTTTAATCCTGCTACATAAGCAGCATATCCATCACCAATTTGAGTATTATATTCATCTTGACGATCAGCCATATTAATAATGCCTTTACCATTTAATTCACGCATAACTTTATAAGTATTAGTGCATACTGAACTTCTTCTAGCTAAAATACCATCTATCATTGATTCAAGAAAACCAAAATGTTCATATTTACCAGTTATTTTTAAAACTGGTTCACCATTTTCAATAATATCACCATCATTTAAAGCTTCAACAATCAATTCTTCTGGATGAATAGCAAATTCTTGAATAAGACTTATAACTTCATCAAGGCCACATACCATTACATCATCTGCTCTTTGAAAAAATTGCATTGTAACGATTTGATTAGGAATATTTTCTTCAACTATTTTTTTTGTTTTTAAAAAATAATTAGCAGTAAAAAAACCATCTTTTAATCTAGAATCAAATTTAAAAGTTTTATTAGTCAATCTTTTAATTTTACCTTCTTTTTTTAATTCAACTTCTAACATAAAACCTCCTTCATAATATATGTTATTTTTTTATAGCAATTAATCTTTTTATTGGAGTATTTAAACCTCTAAATTTCTTTTCATACTCTGTCATTTTATCGTCATTATCTAAAACAGCATAATCTCTAGTAATAGAAACAATTTCTAATGGTGATTCTTCAAAATAAGGGATTGAATCTTCAAACAAAAGATCATTATCTGTTTTAAAAATTACTTTCCCATCTTTTTTTAATTCTTTATAATATTCATTTAAACAAGTTGGATAAGTAAGTCTTCTTTTATGTTGTCTTTTCTTAGGCCATGGATCAGAAAAATTTAAATAAATAATATCAAATTTGTTTTCACCAATCTTTTCAAATAAATAATGCATATCAATATTAATTAATAAAACATTTTTAATTTCATTTTCTAAAATTTTTTTACCTGCTATAGCTAAAGCCATACTTGACATTTCTACTCCTAAAAAATAAACATTAGGATTAGCTAAAGCCATTTGTACAATAAAATCTCCTCGACCTACTCCGATTTCTAATCTGAGATTATCATGATTAATAAAATCTATAAAATCTTGATCTAGATTATCTTTATCTTTAATTAAATTTTTATTTTCTAAAAGGAATTCATCTCCCCATTTACGATGTCTTAATCTCATATTATTTTGTTAACTTTCCAAGTTCATCAATAGCAGAAGCATAAATTGATATTGATTTTCTTAAATCTTCTAAATGTATTTTTTCATTAGCTTCATGAATATGATCTTCTCTACCAGGAAAATGAGAGCCAAACGCGATAGTATTTCTACTTTCTTTAGCATATGTTCCTCCTCCAATTGCCATAGGTTGAGATTTATAATCATGTGTATATTCTTGATAACAATTCATTAATGTTTTTATCATTTGTGATTCAGGATCTACTAATAAATAATCTCCTGTACCTAAATAATGGACTTTACCTAAAGATAAAGTATCAAGTTTTTTACAAACTTCTTCAGCATTAACATTTTCTGGATATCTAAAATTAACAGAATATTCTAACACTCCATTATTATAAGAAATTAAACCTACATTATATGTTGTAGAGTGTAATAATTTAGATTCATAATAAACACCTAAATTCTTTCCACTTCCATCCATATAGCCATCACCAGTTTTAACTAATTGATCATAATTAAACATTAAACCAATAAATTTAATCATATGTAAACCAGCATTAATACCTTCTTGAGGAAGTGAACCGTGACTTGATTTTCCATAGAATACCAATTCATCATCATGATATTCATATTTTAAATTATTTTTTAAGCAATATTCTTTAATCTTGTTTTCTTCTAATTTAACGTTAAATTTAGCATGACATTCATCAATAACAGAATTAATTACTACTCCACCATTCAAAGAAGAAATTTCTTTAATATCAATATTTAAATCTACTTTATAAGTTGCAATTGCTTTTTCTCCATAAATAAGAGGAAAATCACCATCTGGAGTAAATCCATAACTTGGATATGGTTTATGTAAAGAATGGAAATAATGTTCTAAACATCTTGAGCCGCATTCTTCATTACCACCAATGACTAAAGTAACTTTATAACCATTAATTAAATTATTGTCTCTTAATAATTTTAAAGCATAATAACTAGCTATTGCAGGTCCTTTATCATCAGAAGTACCTCTACCATACATAATATCATCTTCAATAGTTGCACTGAAAGGTGGAAATTTCCATTTACCAGAAACAGGAACAACATCACAATGAGCATATATTGCAATAAGTGGTCCTTCTCCATAACTAATTTCAGTACAATACCCATCACATCTATCAACATTAAAACCATCTTTTTCTGCTAAAGAAGCAATATATTCTAATGCTTTTTGCACTCCTTTACCAAAAGGAGCTAATTCAGTAACTGTACTTTCATCAAATGTTGAATCAATTTGAATCCATTTTTTTAAAGAATCAATTGCTAAATCATAATATTTTTTTGCTAATTCTTCTAAATTATTCATTACTTTAATACCTTTCCTAATAAATCTTTTTCTCCGTTAATAAAAGACTTATAATCCATCTTCTTTTTACCTTGTTTTTGAACTTCTAATAATCTTAAGGAACCTTTAGCACATGCTACAACTAAACCATTTTTATTAGCCATAATGATTTCACCAACATTACCAGTTCCTTCAACTACTTCTGCTTTATAAATTTTAAAAACTAAGCCATCTAATAAAACATATCCTCCAGGAGTTGATGATAAAGCTCTAATATAATTATTTACTTCTTCACTAGATAAAGATAAATTTAAATGTTCTTCATCTTTAGTAATTTTTTTACAAAAAGTTGCTTTTTCTTCATCTTGAGGAATTCTAATTTCTTGATGCTTTTCAATTTCTGGAATAACTTTTAATAATGCTTTTAAACCACTTTTAGCCATTTTTTCATATGTAGAAGTATAATTATCATCAATAGTTAAATCAAATTCTTCTTTATCTAGCATGTCTCCTGCATCCATTTTATCAATCATTTCAATAATGGTAACACCACTTTTTTTATCACCATTAATTAAAGCTTGTTGAATTGGCGAAGCACCTCTATATTTTGGAAGTAAAGATCCATGAACATTAATAGAACCTAATGTAGGAATATCTAATAATCCTTGTGGCAAAATTTGTCCATATGCACAAGTAACAATTAAATCTGGTTTTAATTCTTTCATAAATTCATAATCAAGTCTTATTTTATGAGGTTGAAAAACAGGTATATTATATTTTAAAGCAATTTGCTTAGTAGGAGTAGGTTCAATAAGTCCTTTTCTTCCAACTGGTTTATCTTCTTGAGAGACTAAACCAACAATATTATAACCATTATTAATAAGACCTTCTAAAATATAACTAGATAATGAAGGAGTACCCATATATACTATTCTTAATTTATTAATCATAAAATTTCACCACTCATATATTAGACTAATATTTAAAACATTTCAATTATCAAAAAAGAACTATTGTTTTTTCTTTCAATAGTTCTTTATTAAATTTAATTTTTATAATCAAAGACTGCTTCTATAAAGAAATGATCACTATAAAATGTTGGTCCAGTTTCTTTTAAAATTTTAAATTCTTTCGTTTCAAATTCTCCTTTTGTAGAAAATATATAATCAATAGGTGAATTCGGTCCTACTCTAGTACTCTCATCAAGTTCTTTACCATAATCATGAAATGTGCATGATGGCTCAGTATTTTTTAAATAAGAATCATCAAAATAATCTGTTAATACTTTATAAGTATCTTCTTCATTTTCTTTATAAAAATTTAAATCTCCAGAAAAGAAACCAATAACATTTTTTTCTTTCATTTTATTTATAATTTGTTCTGCACTATTTTTTCTTACTGGAACATCTTTAGTATAATCAAAATGAGAATTATAATATGATATCTCTTTATTAGTTAATTTATCTTTTAAAATAACAAATGTACATACTCTTGGATATTGGGCTCCCCATTCAGTTGCGATATATCCAGGTCCTGCTTCTGAAGAAGGTCCTAACCAAAACGCTCCACTTTCAATCAAAGAAAATCTATCAACAGAATAAAATATTCCACTTGCTTCATCAAAACTTCCACCTCGATACATTAAAACATGTTCATATCCATATTTTTCAAATTCAGGTCTTAAATAATCTTCCCAAGCATGCGTTTCTTCTTGCACACCAAATAAATCTGGCATTTCTTCTTTTATTTTATTAGCTACCAATTCATGTTTATCTTCTGTTGCCCCTTGATCTAAATTACAAGACATAATTTTAAGTGACTTATCAATTTCTTCTTTTATTTCTTCACTTGTTGTTTGTGAAGACGAAATTGAATTATTATTACAGCCTACTAAACATAATAAGCTTGCTATTATTATAAATTTTTTATTCATTTTTCATTCCTCTTTTATATATTGTCCCAACCAGCTTTAGAAAAATCTACTTTAACACCAACATCTTCATAATCTTTTTCACTCCAACAACCATTAGATTGTGATATAGCATATAAAATATGTTTTGATGCTCTTCTTAATAAAATTGTAGTATCATGAGGCGCTTCTAAATAAGCAGCATGTGCACTATAAGAAGCATTTCTTAAAAGCCATAAATCATTTCCACCTCTAAGACCACTATTAACAGGCATTAACGAATTATAACACCAATCAGTCACAACTACTCCTTTAAAACCCCATTCATCTCTTAAAATATCATTTAATAATGCATTTTGAGCGCCACTCCAAACTCCACCAATACGTGAAAAAGATGACATGATTCCTAGTGCTTTACCTTCTTTAACATATATTTCAAAACCTTTTAAATATATTTCTCTAATACTTTGTTCATTAGCCCATACTTCTAATCCAATTCTATTTTGTTCTTGTTCATTTAAAGCAAAATGTTTAGCATAAGTATATACACCATATTTACTTGTACCAATAGAAGTCATTGCTCCCATAACACCAGTAATAAGAGGATCTTCACTATAATATTCAAAATTTCTTCCTCCTGTAGGACATCTATGAATATTCATACCAGGAGCATACCATCCAGTTAAACCCATACTAGCACCTTCTTTACCTAGACTTTCGCCTAATAATTTAGCACATTCAGGATTCCAAGAAGAAGCTACTACAACTTCTGAAGTATAACCAGTACCTTTAATTTGTACAGATGCAGGACCGTCATCATCATAAGTAGTTCTTTTAGAAATAGATTTAATTTCAGCAGTTTGAAATCCTCCATTATCCACAAGATTTTCCATATCAGTAATTGATAATTGATTTAAAAATTTATCCCATTTCTCATCATTATAATCAACATTTTTCATCATTGCCATAGTAATTTTATCATTGCCATAATCAACTCCTTGAGTTGGTAAATCTTCTTTTATTTGATTATCAGCATAAGTTTTATTTTTACTTGCATTAATTGTTTTATCACTTGCTACTTTATTTATTTTATTTTTAGTAGGAAATGTATCATTCCAATTAGATCTAGATAAATATTCAATAGGAGTTGAATTAGGACCAAATTCAACATCAAATAATCTAGTTTGATATTTTTCATTAGTATCTGAAGTTAAATAATTAATATCTTCCTTTAAATTAAAATTGATTAAATTGTCTTTATTTTGAGGTACTTCACTTAATTTATAAGCATTATCTCTTAAAGATAAAACATAATCTCCTTTTTCTAATAAATAACAACCATTTTCATTATCCCAAGAAGCTAAAGATTTTAAATCAATATTAATTCTAGCAAAGAATGTTTCATTTGGTTCAATTAAGTTTGTCTTTTCAAAACCAACCAATTCTACATGTGATTTTTCTATTCTTGATGTATATGGAGCGGTATTATAAATTTCTACAACTTCTTTACCTGCCATATTTCCAATATTTTTAACTGCTACTTGAATAGATATTTTTTGATTAACCAAATCAACAGTATAATCATTAATATATTTTTCAAATTTAGTATAAGATAATCCTTCTCCAAATGAATATTGCACATAATCTTCATATTTAAAATTAATATCATCATTTGCTCTAGTCACATAATATCTATACCCAACATATATTCCTTCTAAATATTCAACAAAATTAGCACTTTTATTAGAATAAGATAATGTAGAATCAGGGCCAAAAGAAGCAAAAGAAGGTGAAGTAGTAATATCATAAGGCCAAGTATCAACTAATTTACCACTTGGATTAATTTTTCCACTTATTGCTTGAGCAACAGCTTTATTACCAGTTAATCCAGGATGACCTATCCATAAAACAGAATCAATACCTTTTTGATTTAACACTCCAAGTTCCATAACATTAGAAGAATTAATTAAGATAATTACTTTTTCAAAATTATCTTTTAACATATTAATCATATCATTTTCTCGACTTGTTAATTGTAAATCACTTCTTGAAAAATCATGATCTTCACTACCTGCTCTACTAACACAATATAATGCAGTAGAAGAATAATTTTTAGCATTTTCTAATAATGTTTTACCATCTAAACCATCATAAATTTTATTGTATGAAGAGACTTCTGGTTCATTATCATAAGGAAATTTAGTAGGCGCTATATAATTACCGACATTAGTACCATAAGCATTAAATTGACAACTAATATCATAATCTGTTTTAGTTATTTTATAACTTTTTGATTCATAATAATTAGCAACTAAATTATATAAATTTGTATTATATTCAAATCCTTCTTCAACTAAAGCTTTTTCAAGTCTAGTTGCATGGAAATCATTTTCTCCATAATTAGCGTTAGTGATAAATACTCCACTTCCACCACCGCCATATAACATACCAAATGCTGATGATCCAAAAACATTAATTTTATTATTTTCTTCTTTATTTAAAGGTAAAACATCATCATCATTTTTTAATAAAACCATACCTTCTTGTTCTAATGTAACAACATTTTCTTTAGCTTCACCAATTGCTAAACGAGCACTTTCTGAATCATTATCTAAATGCTTATCTGGATTTAAAGTAAATTTAATTAAATCCCATGCTACAGTTAAAGTAGGTACCGCTAATAAACATACAATTAATGAACATGAAAGAATAGAAATTGTTGGAACTTTTATTTTATTCCATTTTAAGACTCTATTAACTGGTTTACTTTCATTTTTTAATTCTTGTTTTCTTTCATTGCCTTTTAATTTTTTAAATTTTTCTTTTGTTTCTTTATATTTTAATTCTTCATCTTTAGTAAATTTTAATCTCCCTAACATCCAGACATAAACAAAATATATTACTCCAAATACTAATATAAATCCTGCTAAAACATATAAACTTAAATACCATGGAAAAGAATCAAGCTTCCAACCAGGAATTATTTCTATATCACCAATGCCATCTAAAAACATATATTACCCTCTCATTCTTAATTTATATTTTATAAATGCATAAATACCAAGACCAATAACAACTACACAAGCTGAACCCAGTGTTATACTTGCAATAGCAGTATTAGAAAGACCTTTACTTGGTTCATCTGGAGTTACATCTTCATTAGGCTTTATATCATTTTTTATTACATTTAATATTCTAGTTCTTTCTGTAATATTATTTTCTTCATCACTAACAGTAACAATTATTGTATATTCACCTGCTTCTAAAGGAATGAAAGAATTATTCTCTACTTCCATTCTTTTTTGTCCAGCTACACCATATTTATAAAATACAGATACATTAATAATTAAATTATCTTTACTAGTTTTGTTATCTTCATAATCAAAATTAAATTCAACTTTTTCATTTGCTTTTGGATTATTTGTTAAAATCTCTATAACACTAATAGTAGGAGCAATTTTATCTTTAATAACTCTAGTTAATGTAGTTTCTTTATCAACACCAATAACTAAATTATCAATATTGAATGGAGCCCCATTTTTATTAGTAAATACAATTTCATTTTCACCAGATAAAATATCAACATTAGAAATAGTCAATTCTCTCCAACTATACCAACTATCTCCACCCGGAAATCCAGGGAAAGTTGTTTGATCAAAAGTTAATGCTTTTCCATTTAAAGTCATTTCTACAATATCACTAATCATCCCAGCTCCTCCACATGGAGCAACCCAAAGAGATAATTTAATGTTTTTATTATCTTTATTGGAAGAGAAATTCCAAGTTAATGAATTACCTATATTAGAAAAATTACCAACACATTTTCCTTCACTAGTTGGTCTACTATTTGTAGATGCTCTTTCAAGAATAAATCCTTCGTTTGGATCAGAACATTCACCATTAATTTCAGCATCTTCTGCTTCAAAAGAATAAGCTCCACAATCACTACATATTCCATTAACAAAAACGTGTTCATCACTAACAATAGGAGTATCAGGTTTAGTAGTAGCTTTTAAAACTTCATTATTATAAACAACAACTTCCATATAATCTATATTAAGTCCATAATAATTATTTCCTTCTAATTTAATAGTGTTACTACCTTTTTTCAAAGAAACATCATTCATTGTTACTGCTTGAAATTTATAATAATCTCCATCAAAAGAAGGCATAGATGGTTCACTTGAAAAGATTCTATCTTCATTTACTTCTACCCACATTGCATCATTAGGACTATTAGTTACTACTGCTGGACCAAAAGCTGCTACATAAAATTTAATAGTTGCTTTTGTTACATCTTTATCAGCATCTAAATACCAAAATACTTGATTATCACCATCTCCAAAATTACCAACACATTTACCATTAGAACATTTTTCATTTTGAACAATAAATGTTGATTCATTATTTCTAGGTGTTCCTGCTAAAGTTCCATCTTCTGCTTCAAATTTATATGTTATGCCTTTTTCAGTTGATTCAACATAACTAGAGACATTAACTGTTTCATCAAAAAATACTTCTAAATTATCAATATTTGCTGAATATCCTAAATTTTCTAAAACTAAGACATTATTTCCTTTATTAAAAGTTGTTTCATTAATTTCAATACAAGTCCATTCATACCAATGATCTTGTGGCATGTTAATAGTAGAAGTTGTTTTATAAGACACTTCTTGATTATTTAATTTTAAACTTAATGCTTCATTAATGTTTTTTGCACCATCCATTCCTGGAGCATAATATAAATTCATAGAAGCCTTTGCTTCTTTATCTAAAGAAAATTTCCAAATAATTTTATTTCCTTTATTAGACCAGTTACCAACACATTTACCACCACTAGTAGGACGGGAATTACTTGAATTTCTTTCAAGAATAAAGCCATCATTATTATCAGTACATATTCCTGTAATTTCACCATTTTCTGCTTCAAAAGAATATGCTCCACATGAACATCTATTATCAACATAAGCATGAGTATGAACTAATTCTCCTCGAGATAAAGTAATATTATCTGGAGTATTAATTACAAAATAATCGATATTCATTGCATAATTACTATTTGCCTCTAATTCAATTTTATTTTTACCTTTTACTAAAGTAGTTGAATTAAATACAAGAGGTTTATAATCGTGCCAACTAGAACCATCAAAAGATGGCATTACACTATCTTTAGCGGTTAATCTTTGTCCGTTTACTCTTACAATCAAAGCATCACTTGGATTAATTTGACCACCAATTGCTACTACATAAAAAGTTATTTTTGCTTCTAAAACTTCTTCACTTGAATTAACATACCATGTTGCTAAATCATCACCATTACCCCAGTTACCAATCAATTTTCCACCAGAACAAGAAGAATTAGGACAAATTAATGATGGATTATCATAAGTCGGTGTTCCTACTATAGCATCACAACTTTCTGCTTCAACTTTATAATCTTTAGTAATTACTTCTTCATAACTTGAAATATTTACATCACTAGAAAAATCAACAACTAAATTATCAATATTTGCTGAATAACCAATATTTTGTAAAACAATAATATTATTTCCTTGAACAAAATTAGTTTCATTAGTTATAAGTTCACTCCATTCATACCAATGATCTTGTGGTCTAGGAGCAGTTTGTGTAGTAGAAAAAGAAATATCTTTTCCATTTACTTTAAGACTAAAAGCATTATTACTTTCAACAGCATTTTCACTTCCTGGAGCATAAAATAAATGCATCAATGAAGTAGAAGCTTTATCTAAAGCAAATTTCCAAGTAATACTATTTCCATTAATTGACCAATTACCAACACATTTTCCTTCACTAGTTGGTCGAGAATTACTCGAATTTCTTTCTAAAACAAATCCTTGTTCACTATCTGAACATGTTCCACCAATTAGACCATCTTCAGCTTCGAAAGAATAAGCTCCACATGAACATCTATGACCTTCAAATGAATGATCATGTTCACTAGCGTTTACTATACTATAATTTACACCACATAAAGCAAGCATAGAAACAGCTAACAATTTTTTTATATGTTTCATCATTTCCTCCTGATAACATAAAAAAGATGACTTTTTATGTAACTTGATTATCATTTATTTTGAAAGGGGTTTCAATTTGGTTTTCGAAAGTGGTCATTTAAACAACTAAAGTGGTTATTGTTTTAAAAATAAAATATTAACTGAAAAAATATTATCATTAGTATTAATAGATAAAGTACCATTATATTTTTCACATATCATTTTTATTGATTGCATACCATATCCATGATAATTTTTATCTTTTTTTGTAGTAATTGGTAAACCATTTTCAAAATGTAATTGTTTTGAGAAGAAATTTTGTATAGAAATAGAAACAAAATCTCCTTGTCCTTTAATAATTAAACTTATAACTCTTTTTTGTGCTTCATCTTTAAGTGCTTCTATAGCATTATCCACTAAATTACCAAATAATGAATAAGCATCAACATCATCCATAAAAGATAATAATTTACCATCAGCAATACAAGTAAAACGAATATTATTTTTATAACATAACAAAGATTTTTCTGTAAAAATAATATCTAAAGCATTATTACCTGTTTTAATATTAGAATCAAAAATTTCTATAGATTGTGATATTTCTTCAATTACTTGAGGATTTAAAGTTTGGTTATTACCATAATTTCTAATAAAATATTTTAAATCATGACATTTTTGATTAATTAACGCTATATTTTCTTTACTTAATTCATATTGCTTTTCTTCATTATATTTCATTTGACTTATAACATCTAAATTCTTTCTTAATTCTTGTCTAGTAGAAGTTTCAAAAGCAAAAAATTCAAACATTATACATAATAAAATATTAATTATCGCTATTGTACAAATATATGTTTTATCAAAATTAGCTTTTGAATAATTATCAACAAAAGCATTTAATGATATATCAATAAAAATAAATATTATTCCAATAATTAAAAATAATGGATTATTAATTCTTATTCCTTCATTTCCTTTAATCTTCCTTGAAAAAAATAAATATGCAAAAAAATAAATAACTAGATAACTAGCAAAATAACAAATTGCATCTTGATAATTTATAAATAAAAATTTATTTTGAAATGAATAAATCCCATTTTCTCCATTTACAATACCAAAAATAGTAACAATAAATAAATATAATTCATAAGCGATATGTTCTGTTGTATAACCAATAATAGAAATAAATAATAAATTCTTTTTATTTTCTTGTAAGCAAAATATCATCATCAAATAAACAACAATCCAAAAAATAAAAAACATTGAAGAAATATAAAATGCATTATCAGAAAATAATGGAAAAATAAAAGAAATCTCTAAGCATAATAAAATTGAAATAATATATCTTAAAATGAAAGGATTTTTCTTTTTCAATTTTACACCAAACATAGAAATTGAAATTATTAACATTATAATAAATATTGGACGATAAAATAAAATTCTTGACATTGGATATATCATAATTTTTCTCCAATAAAATTATTTAAACAAATTAAAAAATCTTTCTTTTTTCTTCTTGATAATGGTATTTGCATATCATTAGTTAATACAATCATATCTTTCTTTATTGATTTAACATATCTTAAATTTATTAAATATGAACTATCACTTAAACAAAAACCACAATTAAACAATTTATTTTGCATATCTTTTAATGATCCATTTAACAAATAAGTATTATTCTTAGTAATAAAATTTAAAACATGATCATTAACAGAAATATATAATACATCAAAAATTGAAATACATACTTTTTTATCACCATCATTTACAACAAATTTTTTCTTTTCGTTTTCAATAATTGAAGGTAAAATTCTTTTTAAAGCTAAAGTAAAATTCCAATAAGATATAGGTTTTACAATAAAATCAGAAGCATTTACTTTATAACCTTCAACAGCTAAATTGGACATATTAGTAACAAATACAATAATTACATTATGATCTTTTTCTCTTAATTTTTGAAATAAAAACTCTTCTCGTTCTTTAATCGACATAGCTGTTTATTATTCTCCATAATCTTTAATTATACTGTAATTTATAATCCAAATTACTGTTTTGATAGTTCCAAGATAACTGTGTTTCCTATATTGTAAGGCTTTCTGATGTGTTTGTCACTCTTTTGTTTCTATCAGGTTACTAATGTAAAAGTTCGTTTACCTTTGCTTGAACAGCAGAATAATTTGGCTGCTGTACTTGGGAAGTACACACCTGTCGTGATGAGCAGTTTTCTTATTTTGATTGGATTTAAGTCCAGAGAATGCCCTGGATTCTGGATGCTATTTGCGTAACCACCTCCTCGCAGGCATGAAAAAAGCCCATCTGCACGAAGCAGACAGGCTAAAGGAAAAAATGCTATTAGCTGTGTATCAAAGTCATCCTTTCAGCATACAATATATTTATCAGTAAATTTATCGACTAACCGGTTGATATTTTTGCAAACGTGTGCTATAATGCAATCAAAGAAAGGAGTTGACGATTATGGCTTCTGTTATGAGTGCTATTACCAACACTGTTCCAATCACCCAATTCAACCGTGGTCTTGCCGGAAAAATATTTGAAGATGTCAAGCAGTGCGGTGCCAAGGTTGTTATGAAAAACAATGCTGCCGAATGCGTTCTCATCTCCCCGGACGAATATGTCCGTTTAATGGATGAATTAAATGATGCTCGTCTGCTGGCTGTTGCTTCTGAACGTATGGCACACTTTGATCCCACCTCTTTGATTTCTGAGGAAGAAATGAACCGCCGTCTCGGTGTTACAGAAGACGATCTCGCCGGTTTTGACGAGGTAGAAATCGAATGAGCTGGAAAGTTGAATACCTCCCTGAAGCAGAAAAAGACCTCAAAGGTTTAGATGGTAGCCAGCGCAATCTTGTTCTGAAAGCCATCAAAAAAGTTCAGCAAAATCCACTGCCTGTTGATGAACAGGGCTACGGCAAACCGCTCGGCAATCACAACAGCACTAACCTTGCAG
>URVS01000014.1 GCA_900551385.1 uncultured Mollicutes bacterium
CATGAAAATAATTTAAATATTAATAATTATAAAGATATATATATTGAATTAGTTCCAACTTTATTATTAATTGAAAATAAAGTTATTGTTAATGAATTAGTAGGTTATAAAGATATTGTTAAAAACTACTAAAAAAGTTTATTATTAATTACTTTATGATATAATCATAAATGTTAAGAGAAAAAAATATGAATTACAGTGAATTATTAAATGAAGAACAACTTAAAGCAGTTACTACTGAAAGTAAATATACGAAAGTAATTGCTGGTGCAGGATCGGGTAAAACTAGAGTATTAACTTATAGAATTAGTTATTTAATGTCTAATATGAATGTTTATCCTAGTCAAATATTAGGTATAACATTTACTAATAAAGCCGCTAAAGAAATAAAAGATCGTGTTTTGAATATTTGTCCTACTGCCACTAATATGGCTTTAAGCACAATTCATTCATGGTGTGCAAGATTTTTAAGACAATTCTATGAATATATTAATTATCCAAGAAATTTTACAATTCTTGATGATGAAGACCAAATGAATATTATGAAAGATATTTTTGTTGGTCATGGAAGTAATAAAAAAGATCCTCAAATTAAAGAATGTTTATATTGGATTGGCAGTAAAAAAACTGAAGGATTCCAATATAAAGATTTACAAAATACTAAATTTCCTAATCCAGTTATGAATAAATATTTAGAATATTTTGGTGAATATACTGAAACATTACAAAAAATGGCTTGTTTAGATTTTGATGATTTATTATTAAAAACTATTGATATTCTTAGGGATAATGAAAATGTTAGATCTATTTATCAAAATAAAATAAAACATATATTAGTTGATGAATTCCAAGATATTAATGATGTTCAATTTGATTTAATAACTTTGTTAATGGGTGAAAATACTTCTTTATATGTAGTAGGTGATCCAGATCAAACTATCTATACTTGGAGAGGCGCGAATAATAAAATAATGTTAGATTTAGAAAAGAATTTGAAGCCTTATTATCCAAATGCTGAAGTAACTACTATAATCTTAAAAAATAATTATCGTTCTACTAAAAATATTCTTGATTGTGCAAATATGTTAATTGCTAATAACGAAGAAAGAATAAAAAAAGATTTATTTCCAGTTAATCCTAATGGAGAAGAAGTAACTGTATTTAATTCAAGAACAGTGGGAGAAGAAGCTTCTTATATTGCCTCAACAATTCAAGATTATGTTAAAGAAAAGAATATGAAATATAATGAATTTGCTATTCTTTATCGTAGTAACTATTTAACTAGAGAACTTGAAACTCAATTAAATTTACATCAAATTCCTTATAAATTATTTGGTGGACAAAAATTCTATCAAAGAAGAGAAATAAAAGATGTTCTTGCTTATTTATATTTAATTGTTAACCCTTTAGATTCTCAATCATTAGAAAGAATTATTAATGTTCCAAAAAGAAATATTGGACCTACTTCTGTTGATTTAATAAAAAAAGAAGCTGAAGAAGCCGGACAAAGTACATATTTATATATCAAAGAAAATGTTGATAATATAGATTTACCACTTGCTAAAAAGAATGCTTTAAAAACTATGGTTAAAATTATTGAAAGCACTAAAAATGGTATTAATCAAGTTACTAAAAGTGATGAATATGGTTTAGTGGTTGAAAATATGTTGAATAATTTAGATTATTTTAATTATTTAAAAGATGATGATAATGGAGAAGAAAGAGTAGAAAACGTTAAAGAATTTATTGGAACTATTCAAGCTTTCTTTAAAAATAATCCTAATAGTGAATTTGATGATTTTATGATAAATGCAACTTTACAAGCATCAAGTGATGAAATTGAAGATGGTAATTATGTTTCATTAATGACTGTACATACTGCCAAAGGCCTTGAATTTGATGATGTCTTTATTTATGGTTTTAATGAAGGAGTATTCCCTTCTAGTAGAGCTATTGAAGAATCTAAAAAAGGTATTGAAGAAGAAAGAAGATTAGCTTATGTAGCTATTACTAGAGCAAGAAAAAAATTATTTATAACATGTAATCAAGATTTTTCTTATGTACAAGGATCAAGTTTAAAACCTTCAAGATTTTTATTAGAAGCAGGTTTAAAAATTAAAAAGCCAGTATTTGAAGGATTTAAGAATACTTATATTAATTCTTACAATAATAATTTATATAAAAATACTAAAAAAGTGGAACCAAAAGTTAACATTAACCAAACAAATGGAGTAAAATCATGGAATGTAAATGATTTAGTAAGCCATGAACAATTTGGAATAGGTCATGTTACAAAAGTAGTGTCTGATAAATTAATTGAAGTTATATTTGATGATCCTAATTATGGAGTGAAAACATTATTAAGTTCACATTATAAAATAAAAAAATTAGTTAGCTAGGAGGATAATTATATGAAAGAAATATCTTATGATTTATTAAAACAATGTGCTAATAATTTAATGTTTGATATGAAAGATGAAGAATATAAAACATTATTAAATGAATTTGGTACATTAATTGAACAAATGAAATTAATTGATAATATTGATGGTTTATCATCACTTGAACCAATGACATTTCCGTTTGATTGTACAACATCTTATTTAAGAGAAGATGAAGAATCTGAACCAATGCTTCCTTTAAATGAAGTATTGAAAAACGCCAAAGATGTAACAGCAAATCAAATTAAACTTCCAAAGGTGGTAAAATAAAATGGATTATTTAAATTTAAATATAGTTGAATTACATAAATTATTAGTTAATAAAGAAATAACTCCTTTAGAATTAACTAAATTAGCTCTTGAAAAAGCAAAAAAAGATACTAATAATGCTTTTGAAACAATATGCGAAAAAGAAGCTCTTGAATTTGCTAGTACTTTAACTGAACCAGAAAAAGACAATTTATTTTGGGGGATACCTTATGTTAGTAAAGATAATTTCTCTACTAAAGATATTTTAACAACTGCATCAAGTAATATATTAAATGATTATATTCCAGTTTTTGACGCTACAGTTATTAAAAAATTAAAAGATGCAAAAGCTATCTTAATTGGTAAAACCACTCTTGATGAATTAGCAATGGGTGGAACTGGTACTACTGGACATAAAGGAACAACTTATAATCCTTATGATAAAAGTCATACTTATATGATTGGTGGTTCTTCTTGTGGATCTGCTTGTGCTGTTGCTAGTGGAATTGTTCCATTTGCGTTAGGCTCAGATACAGGTGATTCAGTTAGAAAACCAGCTTCTTATGCTGGACTTGTTGGTATGAAACCTACTTGGGGAAGAATATCAAGATTTGGTTTATTCCCTTTTGCACCTTCTCTTGACCATGTTGGATATTTTACTAGATCAATTAAAGATGCATGTTATGCTTTAGAATTATTAGCAGGTAGAGATAACCATGATTCTACTTCTTCAACCAAAGAAGTACCTCATTATATTGATAATATTAATGGTAATCTTGAAGGTAAGAAAATTTGTGTTTTAAAAGAAATATTTGATAATGTTACTGATAATACTGTTTCAAGTAAATTTTTAGAAACAATTTCTTATTTACAAAAAGCTGGAGCACAAGTAGATTTTGTTGATTTTGGGGAAGCATTATTATATGCAATATTACCTACATATATGGTTATTTCTTGTGCAGAAGCAACTTCAAATAATGCAAATCTTGATGGTATTAAATTTGGCCCAAGAATCGGTGGCGAAACAACTTATCAAGAAGTAATGATGAAAGCAAGAACTCAAGGATTTTCTGAATTAATTAAAAGAAGATTTGTTATTGGTTCATATTCATTATTTAAAGAAAACCAAGAAGAATTATTTTTAAAAGCACAAAAAGCTAGAAGAGCAATAGTTAACAGAACTAATGAATTATTAGAAATTTATGATGCAATTTATTTACCATGTGTTTCTGAAGCAAAAAAGAAACTTGAAGGAGCATCTCAAGATAAATTATCAGCTTCTAATATGATTGTTGAAAATCATTTAGCTATTGGTAATTTTGCTGGTTTACCTTCTATTTCTTTACCTATTGGACTTGAAGATAATTTCCCATTTGATGCAAATTTAACAGGTAGAGCGTTTGATGAAGCTAATTTATTAAATATTGCTTATAGCATTGAACAAAGAACTAATTTAAAAGATTTAGTAGTAGAAAAGGTGGTAGATTAATATGGAATTTGAAGCAGTTATTGGAATTGAAATTCATGTTGAAATGAAAACAAAAACAAAAATGTTTTCTTCTTCTTTAAATAAATTTGGTGCAATGCCTAATACTCTTGTTACCCCTTTAGATATGGCTTTTCCTGGAACTATGCCAGTAGTCAATAAACAAGCAGTAATTAACGCGATTAGAGTGTCTAATGCATTACATATGAAAATAGATAATGAACTTTGGTTTGATAGAAAAAATTATTTCTATTCAGATTTACCAAAAGGTTATCAAATTACTCAAGATAAAAGACCTATTGGTAAACAAGGTTATGTAGAAATTGATGTTGATAATCAAATAAAGAAAATCGGTATAGAAAGATTGCACATGGAAGAAGATACATGTAAACAACTTCATTTAGCAGATTGTACTTTACTTGATTATAATCGTGCAGGAACTCCACTTGTAGAAATTGTTTCTTTACCTGAAATGCATACTGGTGAAGAAGCCATGAAATATGTTGAACAAATTAGATCAATAGTCATTTATTCAGGTGTTTCTGATGGAAAAATGGAAGAAGGTTCTCTTAGATGTGATGTAAATATTTCTTTAAGAGAAAAAGGTAAAGAAAAATTTGGTACAAAAGTTGAAATTAAAAACTTAAATTCTTTAGCTAATGTCCAAAGAGCTATTGATTATGAAATGAAAAGACAAGCAGATATTCTTTTAAATGGTGGAGAAGTTTATCAAGAAACAAGAAGATTTGATGAAACTAATAAAGAAACTGTTTTAATGCGTAAAAAAACTGATGCAGTAGATTATAAATATTTTACTGAACCAAATATTACTCCTATTCGTTTAAGTGATGAATTTATTGAAAACGCAATTAAGACTTGTCCAGAATTAGCGAATGAAAAATTAAATAGATATACTCAATTAGGTTTAAGTAAAGAAGAAGCAAATCAAATTCTTGCTAATTATGAATTAGTATCTTATTTTGATAAATGTTTATTATTATCTAAATCTATTAAATCAATTTGGAATTTCTTAACTGGTGATATTTCTTCTTATTTAAATAAAACCAATTTAACTATTAATGATTTAAAGATTACTCCTGAAAATTTAGTTAAATTAATTTCTTTATTAGAAAAAAATGAAATCAGTGTTGCTCAAGCTAGAAAAATTCTTGAACAAATGTTAATTAATAATGAAGATCCTCTTGTTATACAAGAAAGATTGGGCTTAAAACAAAATTCTAATCAAGATGAATTGTATGCAATGTGCAAAGAAATAATTGATAAAAATCCTCAATCTGTTGAAGATTATAAAAATGGTAAAGATCGTGCAATTGGCTTTATTATTGGTCAAGTTATGAAAATGTCTAAAGGCAAAGCAAACCCTCAAATGGTTTCTCAAATAGTTATTGATATTATTAAAGGAATGTAATATGAAAGGTATAATTTTATTAGCAAATGGTTTTGAAGATACTGAAGCTTTAACTACTATTGATGTTCTTATTAGAGCAGGTGAAAATATTACTCGAGTAGGAGTTAATTCTTTAGAAGTTATATCTCAAAATAATACAAAAATAATATGTGATGTATTATTAGATAATATTAATCCATCAAATTATGATTATTTAATTATTCCTGGTGGTAAAGCTGCTTTTACTATCTTAAATGTTGATAAAAGAATTGAAAATATTATTGATGAATTTATTTTAAATAATAAATTAGTAGCGACTATTTGTGCTGCTCCTCATTTACTTGCTAGAAAAGGATATTTTGATAATCGAGAATTTACTTGTTTTCCTGGTTTTGAAAAATATTCTCAACATGGAATATATCGTCAAGATTTAGGAGTGGTAAGAGATGATAAATTTGTTACTGCTAAATCAATGTATTATTCTATTGATTTTGCTTTAAATATCATTGTTTTCCTTTATAATGAAGAAAAAGCTAATAAAGTTAAATTATCTTTGCTTGGCGAATAAATTTTGTTTTTAATCTATTAAAATGTTCTATTGCTTCCACCTTATGTGCTTCTATATAAGGTGGATTTTCTTTTTTTTCAATATCTAATAAAACATTTAATTGAAATAAAGCAGATTCTTTATCTTTAATATTTTTAATTGTTTTAATATAATGATTAGCTACAACATCTTCTAAATAATGAAATACATATTCATCTTCTTTAGTAATTAATAATTCTTGATGACAATAATAATATTTATAAGAATTTTTATTTAGAACCCAAATACTACTTCTTATTAATGATCTTATACTTTTTTTACGTTTTTTCTTTTCCATAATCTCTACCTTTTGTTAATTGAAATATAACATAAACTTGATAAAAACACAAGATAATAGGGAGAAAAACAAGTACTAGTAAAGTAATAAATTTTTTAATATGCTTTATACTAAAACTAAAGATAACATACAAATTTATCTTTATTATCTTGTGAATGGAAAAAGTATGGATATAAAACAAAGAATTGACGAATTAAGAATTAAAAAAGGTTGGTCTTTATCAAGACTTGCTTTAGAAATAGGTGTTTCTGATAATACTGTTTATTCTTGGTATAATGAGAAAAAATACCAACCAAGTAGAAAGACAATAGAAGATATTTGTAATGTTTTTAATATTACTCTTGCTGAATTTTATTCCGATATTGATTTTGATAAATTAACTTCAAAAGAAATAGTTTTACTTGAAGCATTTAGAAATGTAAGTGATGAAGATAAGCAAAGAGTAATAGAAATTGTAAAATTATTTGAAAATAAACAGAACAAATAATATTCATAAGATAATGTGGAAGTACATCTTTACTAGGCTCGTAAATTAAAAATTTTATTGTTTTATACTATTTAAAAGATAACTTAACAAATAACCTTTGTTATCTTATGATAGGAAAAATTATGGACGTAAAACAAAGAATTGATGAACTTAGAATAAAAAGAGGCTGGACATTATCAAAGCTTGCTACTGAAATTGGTGTATCTGATACCACTGTATATGCATGGTTTAATGAACAAAATTATCAACCAAGTAGAAAAACTATTGAAGAAGTATGTGATGTATTTAATATTACATTAGCTGAATTTTATTCGAATATAGATTTTGATAATTTAAAAGCGCAAGAAGTAGTATTATTAGAAGCTTTTAGAAAAGCTAATGATGAAGATAAAGAAAAAATAATTGAAATAGTAAAAATATTTGCTAAAAATAATGATAAATAATTAATTTCGTATTACTATAAATTGGGTTGACCCAGTACCTCAGTGGATAGAGGATCCGCCTCCTAAGCGGGCTGCCGTAGGTTCAAATCCTATCTGGGTCGCCATTTTTTTGTGTTTAATTATTAATTAGAGATATATAACTAATATTGACAAAATTCATTCTTGTGCTAAAATTTTCTTAAAAAAAGGAGAATAATTATTATGAATGAAACTCTTAAGACTCTTATTACTAGAAGAAGCATAAGAAAATTTAAAAGTGATATGATACCTGAAGATATCTTGAATCAAATATTATTAGCGGGAGAATACGCTCCAACTGCAAAAAATATGCAAGATCCAATAATTATTGCTATAACTAATAAAGAAATGCGAGATAAAATAAGTAAATTAAATGCTGAAATTATGCATGCTAATATTGATCCATTTTATAATGCTCCAGTAATTTTACTTGTTATTTGTAAAAAATCACCACTTGCTGAATATGATGGAAGTTGTGTAATGTCAAATTTAATGAATGCAGCATGGTCACTTGGAATAGGCTCATGTTGGATACATAGAGCTAAAGAAGAAATGGAAACTCCTTTTGGTAAAGAATTATTAAATTCATTAAATATAGAAGGTGAATATGTTGGTATTGGTCATGTAGCATTAGGCTATATTGATGGAAACATACCACAAGAACATCCTCGTAAAGAAAATTACATTTATTATATAAAATAGTAAAAAAATATATAGTTGATAAAAGTTTCTTACTTTAGTATGATTAAGATATTAAGAAAGGAACTTTTTTTAATGAAATTAATAATAATTAGACATGGTGAACCAGATAATCCAAATAATACTTTAACTAGTCATGGATTTATAGAAGCAAAAGCTTTAGCAAAATATTTAAAAGATGTTAAATTTGATGCTTGTTATACTTCACCATTACCAAGAGCTAAATTAACAAGTGAAGAAGTACTAAAACCATTAAATAAAGAAGCTATTATTTTACCATGGTTAGCAGAATTTTCTCATTATGTAGATGTTCCTTACAAAAATGAAAAACAAATAAATTGGGATTTTTTACCAAGTTTTTTTACTAAAAATGATGATTTATATGATAACAATAAATATTTAGATACTGAAGTAATGAAAAGTGGAAATGTAAAAAAATATTATAAAGAAGTAATTAAAGGATTTGATAAATTATTAGAAGTTCATGGTTATAAAAGAAAAGGTAAAGCATATAAAGTAATTAATTCAAATAAAGATACTATAGTATTATTTTGTCATTTTGGTATGATGAGTGTTTTAATGTCAAGATTAATGAATGTTCCTTATACAGTTTTGGCTCAACATTTTATATGTCAACCAACAGGAGTAACAATTTTTGTAACTGAAGAAAGAGAAAAAGGGATTGCTCAATTTAGATGTTTACAATATGGTAGTGTTACTCATCTAGAAATGGAAAATATTACTCCAAGCTTTCATGGAAGATTTTGTGAAACATTTGATTCAGATGAAAGACATTAATTAATTGATTTAAGTTGATTTTTTAAAATATTAATTTATAATAAATCTAGTGAATCAATGCGGGATTGGTGAAACTGGTAGACACGCCAGACTTAGAATCTGGTGGGCGACCGTGCAGGTTCAAGTCCTGTATCCCGCACCATTTATATTGATATCCGCGTCCAAAGGCTAAAAAAGTAAGGTTTACAACAAAAAATAGACTTTAGAAAAGCGAAAAAAACATATATTTAAAGTAAAAAAATCGGGAAATCGGGTAAATGATATTGATTTATCAAGGTTTCCAAAATGTAAAGCTCTATGAATGAGCTTTTTTTAATGTGTAAAAAATATTATAAGAAAGAAGGAAAAAATGAAAGATAAAACAAGAAAAGCAATAAATAATGTTTCAGTTGTAATTGATATGTTTCAATCAACAACTGAATTTTATAAACATTTAGAATCAGTAGAAGTAGATGATTTATTTAAAATGAATGAAATAATACTTATTAATCTTAGAGATACGATAAATAAAGTAATACAAACTTTAGAAGATTAATCTTTAATTCGCTTTAAATCTTGAACTATAAATTTGATATGAGCAATTTCATTTTCATCTAAATCAGAAACATCAATGACTTTTGAAGAATTCAAATCTAATAAATAATCAGTACTAACATTAAAGAACTTAGCAATCTTAACTAACATTTCAATAGAAGGTAGAATATTATCATTTTCCCAATTAGAAACGCATTGCTTAGTAACACCTAAAGAAGAAGCTAAATCCACTTGACTAATATTAAATATCTTTCTAAGATTACGAATATTTTCACTTAACATTTTAATCACCACCAGTCAATTAACTGTGTACTATGATATATATAAATATTGACTACGTAAAAATACTAAAGTAAAATATAAATTGACTTAGGGAGGTATTTTATGTATGGATAGTGCTATTATTGGACTAATAGGAGGATTAATAGGTTCTCTTATAACGTTAGTAATTGGCTTATTAACAACAAGATTTTCATATAATAACTTGTTTGCGGATACTATTTCAAAAAGTAGGAATAATTGGATAAACACTTGGAGAGATGAACTTTCAAACTTTTTAGCAATCGCGGATATGTTAAGGCATGAAAACACAACAAAAAAAGAATGTAATGAACATGAATATATAGAATTACTTAAAGAATATCATATTGCAAAAAATAAAATTATAATGCGATTAAATCTTAATGAAAAAAGACATCAAGAAGTTTATTTGTTAATAAATAAAATAGCTTA
The DNA here is from genome assembly GCA_900551385.1 of uncultured Mollicutes bacterium. Lineage (GTDB taxonomy): Bacteria > Bacillota_I > Bacilli_A > RFN20 > CAG-449 > CAG-449. The sequence goes on from URVS01000014.1 coordinate 10,180, forward strand.
CGAAGAACCATTAGAAAATGATGATTATAAAGTAGCAAAAGAAGCATTAATGGCTGTTTCAAGAGATTTATTAAAAGAAGAATGGGAAAGAGTGAAATTAGAAGCGAAAGGAAAAAGAAAATGAATGATAATAATGAAATAAAAAAAGAAAATAATAAAAAAGATAAAAGTAAATGTTGTTGCAAAATATGGTGTTTATTTCGTTGGATTATTGGTGTATTAATTGCTATTTTACTTATTGTCTGTATTTTTATTGGCGTTTATAGTTTTGTAATCAATAAATCCTTATTAAATGATGAAACAATAAGTTTTATTACTTGGTTAGTTTGCACGGCGATAATTGTAATAACTGCAATTATTTGTTTTACAATTGCTGTATGCAAATATATGCAATCAAAAAAAGAAAAATGTAATTCTTATGATGAAGCTCTAACTGAAATGTTAACTAGAAAAAACAATGAAAAAAAAGAGGAGAAAAATAATAATGAGCAAAAAAAAGACTAAATTGCCATTTTTATCACTTATAATGGCAATGATATTAACAGGATGTGGAACAACGATTAATGATTCAAATTCAATTAATCAATCAAATTCATCATCATCAAAAAGTGAAAATACAAATATTGTTAACATTGAAAGGTTAACAGGAAAATTAAATAATAATAAAAATAGAAATATTAATTATTTAGCAAATGAAACTGAAGAAGATAAGAATCATTCTTATGTCCTCATTTACAAATCCGAAACTGACATTGAATTAACAATCACATTAAACAATCCAAAAGCATCTGAAATAAATGCAGTTGAAATTACTTGTGATGACCCAAATTCAGAAATCCTTGTAGATGGAGAATACAAAAAGATTCAATATAAAGACTCTGAGAAGTCCGAGACCAAAACAAGAATGGTAAACTGGGCACAAGAAGACCCATATGAAAAAGTATTCAAAATGCGTACAATCTCATCAGATAATATCAACACAGTTAAAATTGTTGATTTAAAAGTCAATGGAGAATGGCAAGGTGAGGAATTACAAAATAATAGACTCGATATTTATAAAATGGATGCAAACGCATATGAATTAAAAGTGTTAGATAATGCATATGGACATATCGATTTTGAATTTAATATAAATGACCCTGAAAAGATATTAGGCAATTTTAAATTAAATGGAAATGCAATTGCGGACAAAGAACGCTTTACAATTGACAAAGACAGCTATTTAAATATCAGCTATGATTTAATTGTAAATGAAAAGGTTGTTAGTAGCCGTTCAGATGAATATCGATATGAGGTCAGAAAGTTCGGATGTTTGAAAGGAGATACTGAAATATTAGTTCCTCATATGAGATTGAACTATCCAAGTGTATTAATTAGTGGTGGTACTAAAAATTATTATTTAGTATTTAATATTGACGAATATGGATATTTAACAAATAAAAATAATTTAAAATTTAAATTTAATAACAATTACTTATTAAGTGAGAATAGTTATGCACCTGGTTTTGGTGGACCTAATGAATTCTATGTTTTAAAATTTGAAAATAACAATGAAAATATGGAATTGATAAAAAATAAAGTGTTTGATATTTTACTTAATATTATAATTGAAGATGAATTTGGTGATGAATTTAAAATAAATCTTCTTGATTCAGTATATGAATTAAAAGCTAGTGATGGATATAGAAATATTTCCAAAATAGAAGTTATTAAACTCTAACAAAAATAAAATAAGAAGTTTCAAGCTTCTTATTTTTTAAATTTTTAATTTCCCTTTTAATGAACAAATTATTAAGGAATTGTAATTTTATTACGTCCTTTCTTAAAAGATTCAAACATGAATTTTATTCATCAATGGAAAATTAGCTACTTTCCATAAACGTTTAGCGCAAAACGGTTGAGATGAGTAAGGATTCAGTTTGGAGGGTTTTTACCCCATTTTTCGTAAAATAGACATTTTAGGAGAATATTTATGGGATTAGAATTTAATGATGGAAAGATTACTATTTATAAATAGAAGTTATTTGTAAAATTAATAAACACTGAAAAATCTAAAATACAAAAATATATTATAAAAATGAGACAAATAGATAAAACGTCTATTTGTCTTTTTTATGTGGAAGGATGGGAAAAATGAAAAAGAAAGATGAACAAAAATCAGCAAAAGTTAAAACAGTTGACCAATTGACAATTGCAAAAATGATTGCGGATAAAACAGGCTTAACAATTACTGAGATAACTGAAATTATTGAATTAGAACAAAAACTAACAATGAGTTTTATTAAGAAAGGGCGAAAAGTTATTAAAAAGAATTATTTGACTTTAACGCCTTGCATTGTAAAAAGTAGAAGTTTAAAATGTCCACTTAATTCAAAAGATTATGAAATACCAGCTCATTTAAGCGTAACAGTTAGAGTTGGAAGTGGATTTAAAGCATATCTTAATGATAGTAAAAAAATGCCTGATTGCTATCTTTGTAATAAAAACAATAAAGAATATTCTAATTATAAATAGAACATAGTATTTAAAACATAATACTATTAATACTCATTGATATATCTTTAGCTTGAACATTTCCTAATTTTAATGGTAAAGAGGTACTATATGAAGTTCCATTGATAGAACAAGAATAATCTAAAACTGGACTAGTTCCATTAAATAGATCGTTTAAATGAGCTGAAGTAATATTTTTTAATTTCATTGTGTAATAAAATTCATTAGCTTGATTTTCAGATACACCTCGCATACCTGCTAAATTGTAGCATTTAATACTTAATCTTGCGGTAATAGAATAAATAAATGATTCATAAGTAAAATTAGTAAATGATTCTGGATCAAGAGTAGATAATGTTGAACTTACTAAAGTTGTTTCTTGTTCATATAATGATTTACCAGAAGTTGTTTTGTATTTTGTAGCTTTTTGTTTTACTGAATAAGCATTAGATTCATAATTTTCAATATTATAAGAATCTAATCTTAAATAATTATTTGCTTTTGTTATAAAGTCTTTGTTAAATATTAATTTTTCATTTTTTACTGTTTTATCAACTTCAATTGATCCACCAGTTGTATTAACAGTAGTGTTAACTTTTAATGGTTTATTATCTTCTGCTAATAAAGAATATGATGGAGTTATTCTTTCTATAAAATCAATTTTTAATGTGGCAAATACACTTTCATTAGTTTCTGCATATAAAGTAAGAACTATTTGTTTTAAAAATGGTTTTAAACATGTAATTGTTAATTTATTGTTTTCTACATCATGTAAAATAGAAAGTATATTATCTTCAAGTAGAGTATCATCATTAAAATAATTTAATTTATAAATAATTTGTCCAGTATAAAATGAAGGAGTAACAGTATATGTAATTTCTTGAGTTCCATAATCATTATCACTTTGAATTGATTTAACTACAAGGTTAATGCCTTTATTGTTATCAATAGAAGATACTAAGTTACTTTCGTTATGGTTAGAATTGTTTATTATTGTAGGAATAGCAATACTAGATGCTAATAATAGTCCTACTAAAGAAAAAATAATAATTTTTTTGTTTGTTTTTTTCATTTAAAAATCCTCCTTAAAAATCAAACATTTTTTAGTGCAACCATTATATAAATTGTAAAAAAAAAGAAAAATTAATAAAAAAAGTTTAGAAAAAGGTTTCCTTGCAATGGAGAGATTAAATGAAGCAGTTCTTAGAATTTTGGCAACAAAGATGGCAAATGGTGTATTTGAAAATAAAAAACCATTAAATGAGATTGATGTAGTTGGT
>URVS01000015.1 GCA_900551385.1 uncultured Mollicutes bacterium
AACTAATAAAAATACCGTACTATTCAGAAATGAATGTGCGGTATTTTTAGTTTGCGATTCAAAAATATTACAAATCACATTTCCTATAACTGCAGATGCTATTACAACTAGCATTCCAGCAAAATTAATAACATATTTTACTCTTTTATTCATTTGTCTTATCCTTATGTTTATTTATGTATTTATTTATCAAAAACAAAACTTGTTTTAAAGACAAATGATCCAGAACCAGCTCCATAATTTAAAGCAACAAAATATAATTCATTATCTTTAATAAAAATACTTTGGCCATTATATTTTCCATCACTAGTTGCACATGTATTAGCTGTATCATGGATTATTAAACTCTTATATGCTTTATCATTATATGTTTCAGTTAAAGTATCACATTGATTTCCACTCCAATCAAAGATACTAATTCCACCACCAAGAACTCCATCTTTATTACTTAAAGTATAAATATATTTATCTGTACTTGTAACATCTTGTAAATTAAGCCTTTCATCTTTTTCTAAAATACTTGATGAATAAAAACTACCAGTAACATCAGTTTTAGTAATTTTCTTTTTATTGGAATCATAAATGTAAAGTGTATTAGCTCCTATAATTGCAAATTTATCTTCTGTTTTATTATATTCAACATCAACAATTGTTTCTGGGAAATTTTCAAAAAGTGTTACTTTGTTACCATCATTTAAAGCATTTAAATTTTCATCAAATACTTTAAATTTATTATCTTTTACACATACATAAACATTATCATTATAAACAAATATTGAACCTTTTGTTTGAACATAAGTTTTTTCTGTATTTATTTCAAATGCTTCTGTTTCATTTTCAATGCGGTTGGTTTTTGAATTATATTTTACAAGTATAGTATCTGTGGCACCTGAATTTGTAAATGAAAAATACATATAATCTCCATCTACAAAAGCACCTCTTGATTGTCTTCCACTATATTTAAATAATTGTTGATATTTAACTTCACTAATATTTTTATTTGTTTTTTCTATATATTCCATAGAATCAATAAAATTAAGATTCAAATTTGATTTATTAACATTATTATTAAATTCTAATTCACAAATAAGTAATCCATCACTATTAAATCTATTAATAGCGCAATAATATTTATCATTTAATTTAACAATACTTTGAGCGTTAACTTCTGAATCTAAAGTTATACCTGTTTTATTATCTGTATCATTGAAACTAACTTTTTCTTTAATAACATTTTCATTTTCCCCTTTATTTCCTTCATGGCTTAATCCACCAGAAACATCTATATTTCCTAACCAATCATAAATTGAAATCGTTCCACCTATAACATTATTACTTCCACCTAAAGCATAAATGTATTTTTCATCGCTATAAATATCGTTTAAATTTCCATCAATAGATATTTTTGTACCACTACTATATGTAACTAAATCTTTATTAGCAAAATATAAATTTCCAGCTTTATCAATTAAAGCAAATTTATTTTGTTTTTCATTATAAGAAATATCATAAATATATTCAGCTTTTAAATCACCTGTAAATGTTAATTTTTCATCAGTAATTTCACTTAATGTATTTGTATCAAAAAATTTGATTGTTCCATCTTTTAAAATTAAACCAATCATATTATTATAAAAAAACGTTTTTCCTGGTGTTTGAACAAATTCATTTCCACTACATAATGTTATTACATTAGAATATAATGTTTCTTTTGTAAAAAGATTATATTTTACTAATTTTGTTTCTGCAGAACCCATTTTATTTAATGCATAATATAAATTATTTCCATCAGTACAACCACCTTGAGGAATTTTAAATTCATTTGATTGAATTTTATCGCTTACTTTATTTAAAGTAATATTATAATTTTCTACTGCTTCTAAATAACCAACCAAATCATCACTCATAGTAGAATTATTTAAATTTTCATTAAGTGACGTTGTTCTAGTTTTTACTTCTTCATCATTAACACTTAAAGTCATTTTTATATTTGTTGCTAAATAACTAGAATCAGAACTAAATTTAATTGTATAACATGCCCAATAATAATCTTTAGTAGATGTAATTTCTTGATCAATCAATTCTTGTGAACCCGAAAAATAAGATATTTCTTCTCCACTAGAAATGCCTTTATATAATGTAGTAATTTCACTTGATTTAATTGTTTTAACAGTTTCAGTTTCTTCAATTCCAATTAATTCTCTAGTATATTTAATTGAAGTAACATCACCTTTAATAGCAGTCGCAAATCTTAAATAATATTCATTATCTTTAGTCGCTGTTTGAACATAAATTTTTGATGTTTCAACTCCACTAGATGTTCTCATTTCACTTAAAGCATATCTTTTAACATTAGTTGATAAAGCATCATAATTATAATCAATCAAATCTTCATGATTTTGTTGATTACTAATAAGGCCTAAGCCCAATAAACTTGTTAATACAAGTAAACATGATAATTTATTTTTCATTTTCTAGCTCCTTTAAAGTTTTTCATTGATTCCAGAATCTGCAGTGATATCAAGAATTTCATCAGTTTTAAAATTTGATGCAGATAATATATCTTCTGTTTCAATTTTTTGAAGTTTAATAAGTGGTAAATAGTAATTTTTTAGCTTTTTCATACGCAAAAAGCCCCCTTTCAATATAGATATACATTAAATTGAAAGATGTAAAATTAAAATATTTGCTGCGTGAATTGTTATCAACTTTTCGTGAATTGATTAATCTTGTTTTTGTTCAGTAAATAATATTTGAATAATAAAAATATTATTTTTAATGTCTATTTTAAAATCGCCATGATATTTTTCAACAATTAACTTAATTGATTTTAAACCATATCCATGATAACCATTATTAGCTTTAGTCGTTTTAGGTATTCCATTATAATCAAGATTTATTTTTCCTTCATAATAATTAGAAATAAATATTGATGTGCAAGATAAAGCATTTCTAACAATTAAACTAATACTTCTTTTATTTACATCTTCAAGTTTAGTCACAGCCTCTATCGCATTGTCAATCATATTACCAAATAAAGAATATAAATCTGCTTCCGCAATAAAATTTAATTTAGAACAATCAGCAACACATTTAAGACTAATATTCTTTTTTTGACATAATAAACTTTTTTCAGTAAGAATTAAATCTAAAGCATCATTATTAGTTTTAATATTTGAATCATAAATATTAATAATATTTTCTAATTCTTTAACTGTTTCATTAGAAATATTTGCTTTATTACCAAAATTTCTAATTTGATGTTTTAAATCATGACATTTAATGTTAATTAAATCAACATTTTCTTTATTTTGTTTATATTGTGCTTCTGCTTTATTTAAAAGTTGGCTAGTAATAGTTAATTCAGTCTTTAATTGTTTGATATTTAAAATATTAAATAATAAAAATAATACCATCAAACAACATAAAATATTATAAACACAAATTATTATAGATACTTCTTTTCCTTTAAATTTATCACTATAAATAATAATAGAATTAATTATAATATCAATTAATAAAATAAATCCAGAAATTAAAACAATACTAAAATTAGATATTTTTGCTTCATCTTTATTAATTCTCTCATTAAAAATAACAAATACACTTGTGTAAATAATAACATAAACAATTAATAAAATTGCAAAAGAAATAATATTTAAATATGTTATATTGACATTTAAAGGAATATCTCCATAAGAAATAAATGATAACTTTTCTTCAATAGATAAAAATGTTATTAAAACATTATAAGCTTGATAAGCAAGATGTTGAGCAGTATAAGCAGTAATTGAAATTAAAAATATATTTTGAATAGAAATATTATAAACAAAATACAAAGATATCGCACAACATGTAAATAATATTAAAAACATGATTGATGAATACCACCACGAATACGAAACATCTTTAAATAAAGGAAAAACAATAGCTATTAATATACAAGTTAAAATAGTTAAAATATATCTACATACAGGATATTTCTTTTTAGGTAAATAAAAAGATAATAAATGCATTGAAAATAATATTTCAATTACAAAAATAATTTTATATGCAAATAATTCAGTAATAATCATTAGTTACCACCACCAGTAGCAATAAATTCATTTAAAACATGAAGAAATTGTTTTCTTTTAGGACGAGAAATAAGTAATGATTCATTATCAATAAGGACACTATCAGGGGTAACTTGGCTAACCATTTTTAAATTAATTAAATAACAACGATTACATAACGCAAAATAATCATCTTTCAATATATCAACATAATCATTTAATACACCATGAGTTTCATATTCTCCATCTAAAGTATGAAAAATAAGTTTATGATTATTAATTTCAATATATTTTATTCTATCAATTAATATCTTTTTAAAAGATGTTTTATTAGTATAAATCACTATAGATTTATCATTGTTTTTTAAATGAGGCAATATTCTTTCTAAAGTTAAAGCAAAATTATAATAATTTACTGGTTTTAAAACATAATCAAAAGCATGAACTTTATAACCTTCTATTGCATATTGAGCTAAAGATGTAACAAAAACAATAATTACCATAGGATCTTTTTGTCTTAATTTTTCACTAGCTTCAATCCCGTTCATATAAGGTAAATTAATATCCATAAATACCAAATTATATCCAGTTTTATATTTATCTAAAAATTTAACTGCATTATCAAAAATATCAATAGAAATATTTTTTTCATGCTGATTAAAAAACATCTCAACATGTTTCTTTAAATCATTAGACATGTCATATTCATCTTCAATAATTGCAATTTTTGTCATTAAACACCTCAATAATTTCATTAAAATTATACCCCCCCCCCCAACTGTTTTGTCAATTTAAGTTATCAAAGTATTATTCTTTACAAGTTCTTTACATTTTTTTACAACTTCACTAAAGATTACAAATAATATTTTTTTTATTATAAAGATGTCCTAGGAGGAAAGAAAAATGAAAAAATTACAAAAAGGATTATTTATTTTGATGTTAGGATTAACATTTACTGCATGTGGTAATACAATATCAAGTTTAGAAAGTACAGGTAGTTCAAATCAAGCAACTTTTGATGTTTCAAAAAATATCAAAGTTTATACTCGTGACACCGATAGTGGAACAAGAGATGGTTTCTTTACTAAAATTGGTTTAAAAAACAATGTTAAATCAAATGAAGGTTTAGTTACTGATATTGTTACTACTTCTGGTAATGGTGATATGGTTTTAAAAATTAAAAATGATGAATATTCAATTGGTTATATTTCTTTATCATCATTAGAAGAATCATCATTAAATGGCTTAAAATATGATGGTGTTGAACCAACAGAAGAAAATGTTTTATCTAAATCATATGAATTAACAAGAAATTTCAATTACATCACAAGAGTAGATTTTGATTCAGATGAAAAGAAACAAATAGTTGAAGCTTATGTTGCTTATTTATCAACAAAAGAAGCTAAAGCAACAATTATTGCTAACTCTGGTATTGTTAAAATTAATTCTACAGATAAAAGTTGGAATGATATAAAAGCAAATTATCCAATATGTGGAAAAGATAATTCAAATATTACCATTAAATTTGGTGGATCAACTTCTGTTGAAAAGATTGCTAAAGCATTATCTCAAGAATTTGCTAGTAAATGTGGCAATTTCAAACCAGAACATAATCATGGTGGATCAGGTGATGCATATAAATTCACTCAAGGCGAAGAAAAAGATTCAACAAGCAAACTAGATGTTGGTTTCTTATCAAGAGAATTAAATTCTTCTGAAGTTGCAAGTGAAAATACAGCTGGATTAATTTGTGTTGATGCAATTGTAGCAGTAACAAATCAAAAAAACCCATTAAAAGAAATTACTGCTGATGATCTTAAAAATATTTATACAGGAACCATTACAAAATGGAGTCAAATAATCAAATAAAAATATCACAAAATAAGATTAAAAATAAGACCACTTTAGACCAAATTGTTAAAGTGGTTTTTACGCTTATTGCTCTCATTTGTGCTTCAGTTATAGTTGTTGTAGTAATATTTATTTTATTTGAAGGAATTAAGCCATTTGCTACAACATATTTAATTAATGATAAGCAATATACAGTTAATTTTTGGAATTTTTTAGTGGGTTTATCTTGGGAAGCAAAACCTTATGAATATGGCGTAGGTTTTATCATAATAAATACATTATATGTCACATTTTTAAGTTTATTAATTGCTATACCAATTTCTGTATTAACTGCTTTATTTATTGTTAGAATTGCTCCCAAAAAAATAGGAACAGTTTTAAATTATGTTATTGAATTATTAGCTAGTATTCCTTCAATTATTTATGGTGTTTTTGGAGCAGGTATTATTACTCAATTAGTTAAAAATTTGGCTTCATTATTCCATTATCAAAGTGCCGGAGGCGTTTCTACTTTAGCAACAGTTTTAGTTTTAGCTATTATGATTATACCTACTATTACTATGATTAGTATTACTAGTATTAAGGCTGTTAAAGAAGATTTTATTAAAGGTTCATTAGCATTAGGTGCTAGTAAAACTCAAACCAATTTTAAAGTCGTTTTAACCAGTGCTAAATCTGGTATATTCTCTGGAATTATATTAGGAGTTGGTAGAGCATTAGGAGAAGCTACTGCAGTAACTATGGTAGCAGGAAACGCTAATTATGGTCCTACATTTAATTTATTTGATATTACTAGGACTTTAACTTCTACTATGTTAGCCAATATGCAAGAAACAAGTGGTCTTTCTTATGATATAAGATTTAGTGTTGGAGTTATTTTAATTATTATTATTTTAATTACTAATTTATTGTTAAACTTTATAAAACAAAAGGTAGGTAACAATTATGCAAAATAAAAGAAAAATTAAAGATATTATTTTACAATCTATTACTTATATCTTTTCAAGTTTTGGTATTTTAATATTAGTAGCAATTTTTGTTTTTATTTTTTCTAAAGGCGCTACAACATTATCTTTTGACATGATTACAAGTGATTATCATCAAGAAGTATACAATTTAACTTATGAAGAAAAAAATGTTGCTAATTTAGAAGAAAAAAATATTGAGAATAGTTATTATTCTACTAGATGGGGAATAGCTTTACAAGATGGAACTAATAATGCTGGTGAAAGTGTTGTTTATGTTAGTTATATAGATGAAAATTCTTGTTTAAGAGGATTAAAAGATCAAACAACTGCTTCTCCATTTTCTTTAAAAAAAGGTTATATTGTTACTAAAATTATTCTTTTAGATGAAGAAGATAATATGATAATTTCTATTAGTAAATATAAAGCAGAAAAAATGATTAATCAAATTAATAAAGGTGTTAGTATTACTGATATGCAAATTACCACTAGCGGTGGTGGTATTAGAGGCTCATTATTAACTACTTTATTATTAATATTTTTAACATTAATAATTTCATTACCATTAGGAATTGGTGGGGCTATATATTTAGCAGAATACGCTAAAAATAATAAACTAACTACTATTATTAGGGCTATGATTGATATGTCAAGTGGTATTCCAAGTGTTATATTTGGTTTAGTAGGCATGTTAATATTTATTCCTTTTATGAACGCTACTATTCATTCTTCAGGAACAAGTGTAGCTGCTGGAGCGTTTACAATGGCAATAATGTTATTACCAATTATTATTAGAACAACTGAAGAAGCTATTCATACGATTCCTCAATCATATAGAAATGCATCTTTAGCTTTAGGTGCTAGTAAAACACAAACAATATTTAAAGTTGTTATTCCTAATGCTTTAGGTGGTATATTAACTGCAACTTTATTATCTATTGGTAGAATTATTGGTGAATCAGCCGCTTTAATTTATGTTATGGGAACTGCAATTAAAGACACAGTTGCAATAAATCAAAATTCTACATCTTTAGCAGTTCATATGTGGTCAGTAATGGCAGGAGAAAATCCAAATTATGCTCAAGCTTGCGCTATAGCAATCATTATATTAATAATAGTTTTAGTATTGAACATTTTAGTTAAATTAATAAGTAGAAAATTAAATAAATTTGAGGTAAAGAAATAATGGATACAGTATTTAAAGTTGAAAATTTAGATTTATATTATGGAGAAAAACATGCTCTTAAAAATATCAATATTGATATTTATAAAAACAAAGTTACTGCGTTTATTGGTCCTTCTGGATGTGGTAAATCAACATTATTAAGATGTTTTGATAGAATGAATGACTTAATTGATGAATGTAAAATAACAGGTTTAATATCATATGAAGGAAAAGATATTAAACAAATGAATCCAATTGAATTAAGAACCGAAGTAGGCATGGTTTTCCAAAACCCTAATCCTTTTCCAATGTCAATATTTGATAATGTTGCTTATGGTCCTAGATGTCAAGGAATTAAAAGCAAAGCTACTTTAACAAAAATTGTCGTGGAATCTTTAAAAAAAGCTGCTTTATATGATGAAGTAAGTGATCGTTTAAAAGATTCTGCTTTAAGCTTATCAGGAGGACAACAACAAAGATTATGTATTGCTAGATGTATAGCAATGAATCCAAAAGTAATTTTAATGGATGAACCTACATCTGCTCTTGACCCAATTGCTACATTAAAAATAGAAGAATTAATGGAAGATTTAAAAAAAGATTTTACAATAATTATCGTTACTCATAATATGCAACAAGCTACAAGAATTAGTGATTATACAGCTTTCTTTATGCTTGGTGAAATTATTGAATACGCTCCAACAGAAAAATTATTTAAAGATCCACAAAACAAAAAAACAGAAGATTATATTACAGGAAGGTTTGGTTAAAATGAAATTACAAGAAGAATTAGATAATCTCAATCAAATGATTATTAAAATGGCTGATGTGGTTGAAAACAACTTATCATTAGCTTTCTCATTATATAAAAAATATGATGAAGATACTGCAGCACAAATAAATGATGATATTGTTGATTTACATGAAAGATTAGTTGAAGAAGTATGCATGTCAATTTTAATTAAGGAAAGATTTTTTGCTAAAGATATGCGTATGGTTATAGGCATTCTTAAATTAGTAGCAGATCTTGAAAGATTAGGTGACCATGCTGAAGATATCAATACTTTTTCAAAAAAATTAATTAATGAAGATAAACATCATTTTGATGACATAGACAAAGCTATTAATATTGCAATGAATATGGTTCATAACTCTATTGATTCTTTTATTAAAAAAGACTTAAGTGCTGCTCAACAAGTAATTTTAGATGATGATTTAGTTGATAAATTATATGAAAAATTAATTAATGAAATAATTACTTTAGCAGAAAATAAACAAGTTTCTTCTGCTTTTGCAATATACACTACTCTTGTAGTAAAATATATAGAGAGAATAGCTGATCACGCTTCAAATATAGCTGAATGGGTTATCTATATTCTCAGTGGGTATTATAAAGATAAACAAATCTTTTAAGGAGAGTTATGGGGTCAATTATTTATTCTGTTGAAGATGATGTAGATATTGCAAGAATTATTAATAAAACATTAACCAAACAAGGATATCAAGTTTATTCTTTTCAAGATGGCAAAAGTTTTATAGAAGCTTTTAATAAACAAAAACCGGATTTAGTTTTACTTGATTTAATGCTTCCAGATATGAATGGTAATGATATCATTAAATTTATTAGAAATGATATTGAAAATAATGAAGTTGAAATTATTATTATCTCTGCTAAAAGAATGTTAATGGATAAAGTAGAAGGTCTTGATTTAGGAGCCGATGATTATTTAGAAAAACCATTTGATTTACTTGAATTAATGTCAAGAGTTAATGCTAGATTAAGAAGACATCAAAACAAAAATATTTTAATCTATAATAATTTAAAAGTAGATTTACAAAAACATTTAGTTTTTTTGGATAACAAAGAAATTATTTGTACTAATAAAGAATTTGACATTCTTACTTATTTATTACAAAGAAAAGGACAAGCTGTTTCTAGAGATGATTTATTAACATTTTTATGGGGCGATAATAATTCTGATTATGAATCAAGAACAATAGATGTTCACATTAAAAGTTTAAGAGCAAAACTAAATGATAATGATGGCTCTATTATTCAAACAATTTATGGAATAGGATATAAAATTGGTATATGAAAAAACGTTTAATAATATCTAATATTTTAGTAGTTTTCTTTTCAATGATTGCTCTTTTATTTATTTCTTGTTTTATTGTTAGTGAATCTAATTTTAAAAGAACATCATCACAAATTAAATCATATTTAAATATAGCTTGTAACATTTATAATGGTAATAACCAAGATGAATTAACATCTTATTTTTCTAATAATAAAGATATAAGAATTACTATTATTGATAAAACAGGTAAAGTAATTTTTGATACTGAAAAAAACACAGAAGAAAATCATTTATCAAGGCAAGAAATTACATCTTTAGGACAAGTAACATGTCGTTATTCTACTACATTAAATATTTCAATGTATTATGTAGCAGCAGAAGATTCAAATACTTATATTCGAATTGCTTTACCAGAAAATAGTGTTAATTCTATTGTTCAACAATTACTTATTTATGGCACTCTTACTTTAGCAATTATATGCGTTTTAACTATTTTTATTTCAATTAATATTATTAATCAATCAATGGAACCATTAAAACAAGAAATAAAAAAATTATCTACAATTGTAGGTGAAGATATACCTGTAAATGATTCTGATATTGATTTTTTATCTCATCAAATCGATGATGTTCAATTCTTAATTAATCAAAAAATATATAATATTCAAGAAGAAAAAGATAAAACTATAGCTATTATAGATAATTTAAATCAAGGATTTATTCTTCTCGATGATGAATTAAATACTATTTTAATTAATAAAATAGCTAAGAAATTATTAGCGTATAATAATGAAAAAAATTATTTATATTATATTAGATCTTTACAAATTCAAAATGCAATTAATAACACTTTAAAAGAACATAAAGCTCATGAAGAACAAATAATTCAAGATAATAAAGCTTTTATTTATCAAATTTCTCCATTACAATATCAAGAAAATGGTAAAAATAAAAATGGTGTTTCAATTCTATTTTATGATATAACTGACCAATATCAATTACAAAAAGCTAAGCAAGATTTCTTTGCTAATGCTTCTCATGAATTAAAAAGTCCACTTACTACAATTATTGGTTATCAACAAATGATTTCTGAAGGTATTATAGATACAAATGAAGAAATTATTGATGCAAGTAAAAGAACTTTATATGAAGCTAAAAGAATGAATCAAATGGTAATTGATATGTTAGAATTATCTTCTCTAGAAAGTGAAAAAATAATTAATAATGAAATTAATAATTTAAAAGATGTAACTCAAAATATTATAAATTCTTATACTTTAAAATTAGAAGATAAACATATTAATTTAACAACTTCTTTAAATGATTTAAATGTTAAAATACCTCAAAAAGATTTAATTCATTTAATTTCAAATTTAATTGATAATGCGATAAAATATAATATTGAAAAAGGTAACATTGATATTAATATTAATAAAGATGATAATTCTTTTATTATTAAAGATACTGGTATTGGTATTTCTAAAGATAATCAAGAAAGAGTATTTGAAAGATTTTATCAAGTTGATAAAAATCGTGCAAGTGATCAAGGTACTGGTTTAGGTTTATCTATTGTAAAACATATTTGTTTAAAATATGATATTAAATTAAAATTAAATTCTGAATTAAATAAAGGAACATCAATCACTTTAGTTTTTCCTAATATTGAAAAAAATAAATAATTATTTTAATGAATTAATATATAAATAATCAAAAATAGAATAAATATTTTAAGTATCTATTCTATTTTTATTAATGATATTAATCTAAATATTACAAATTATAGTTTTCTAATTAATAAAATATTTTAAGCAATTAAGGCTATATTCCTTAACATTGTTTAAAGCTTTTGAACAAGGAAAACCATCTACTAAAACATGAGAAACAGTTAAATTAAAAGATAAAATATATCTATTATTAACTAATTTATATTTACTCCAGCAAATTCTAGGTACAGATAATGATTCAACATTATTATTAGGTAATGGATGCACCATGCTATTATATTCTAACCATGGAATACAAGTTATATAATAAACATTATAATCTTCATTATTGTATCCTTCATTAACACATTCTTCATTTTTAGCAATTTCAATTACTTTTTTATTTATTTTATAAAATTCTTGATAATTATATACCATATTAGAACGACAATTTTCAAAATTATTTGTTTTAGTTAAAACAGTATAAGTTGGATTTATATCATCATATAATCTTACTTCGTTATTTACGATTCTTAATCTTAATTCTTCTACATTATTTAAAGCGTTCATAACTATAAAAAGAAAATTAATAAAAAAAGATGTTTTAGTTTCTTTGGAATAATTAACAATATTTGTTACATCAACATCTATATTAAAACCATAATCTGGATTAGAGAATGTTGAAAACCACAAATATTGTTTTTTTCTACTCCATTTATCTATATCAATAATTTTATACATTATATCTACCTCAACAATAATTTACATAAAATTTTTTTATTTAACAATATCTATATAAATAAATACTAATATTTTACTTAAAAACTATTTTATAATAAGAAAAATTGTTCTTTTTGTTATCATTAATAGTTTTATATATAATTTAACTTTTTTTTGTCAAAAAATATATTATTTAATCATGAAAAAGAAATATTTGTCTATTTTGTTATTATTTAATTTAATTAGTTGTCAATCCAGTAATTATAATTTAAATATGAATTATGATTTTTTAGAATGTACTAATTTAGAAAATGGTAATAATCAAAAAACTAAAGTAATTATTCTATTAGGTCAAAGTAATGCTTTTTGATGTTCAATTAATGAGTAATGTCAAATTATTAATGAATCAAAATATAAATTTTCATTATTATCAAATTATAATAAATATTTTTTCTACTATAGATTTAGGCTTTTCTACAACTTTAAAACCAAATTATAATCCAAATTTAGGACATTATGATTCTTTAAGTGAAATTGCTTTAGGAAATGAATTTGCTAAAGAAATACTAAATATTTACTCTACAAATAATAATTAAATAAATTTTTGTCTAATTGAATAATTTTAAATATTTTTATGTAGAAAAAAAGCTTAATTTATCAAACTAAGCTTTTATTGAATTTAATTATCTATGTAATTTAAATGATAAATAATTTTTTAATACTTCTTCATCAACATGATCAGAATCAGGTGCTAAATAAGGAACTTCACTTAAAGGATATGTTTTTGATCCCATTGTACCATCTTTCATAGGGAATGTTTCTACAACAACATCAACTAAATCAATATTGTAAAAATGTTCTCCTCTTTCATTTGAATATTTTCTTGAAACTTTTCCATCTTCTACATAATAAGTTTCATTATATGTATATCTATGTTTATTTTCTTTATTAGTATAACCATATCCTTTTGTTATACCAAGAGTACAATCACCAACTTGTACCTTTACCATAGTATTTTTTAATTCTTCCATAATAACCTCCTGAAAAAATCATATTTATTATAGCACACATTAAAATTAAAAAATAATAATTTTAATAAAGAATATTAACTTTTATTGCTTATTAATTTATAGTTAAAAAATTAGCGGAGCGTTAATAACGCAAATCGAATAATATAGCCACTTTACGCTAACCAATCTAAACGTAAACTTAGCCTATATTATTTTCGTCATCAAATCTTTTTTTATCAAATATTGCACGTTCACCGTATACAAGAATAGGAACAAGCG
>URVS01000016.1 GCA_900551385.1 uncultured Mollicutes bacterium
CCCATACTTCTAATCCAATTCTATTTTGTTCTTGTTCATTTAAAGCAAAATGTTTCATTTCTACTGAGCAACCATAATTTTGTAAGCCTCTAACAATAGTACAGCCTAAAACAGTAGTTAAATATGTATCTTCAGAGAAATATTCCCAGTTTCTTCCACCAAATGGTGATCTATGAAGATTAACGCCAGGTCCAAATACACCTTGTACACCTAAAGCTTTCATTTCATTAGCAAAATTAGTTGCGTAATTATAAATTAGTTTTTTATTAAAGCTCATAGCTAAAATTGTTGTTGATGGATTACCTGTACCTCTAGGTTTACCAGCAAAACCTTTAATTTGAATCATTGAATCATAGCAATATAATCTAGGTTTACCAACTGAAGAAATAGCTTTATTACCTGAATTAGCATTATTAACTAATCCTATTGCTTCATCATATTTTACTTGATTTAATACTTCTTCCCATTTTTCATCATTATAATTTTGACCTAATTGTAAACCAAGTTCAGTAGGAATACCTGCTGAATCAGCAAGTTTTAATGAAGTTGAAGCACCCCAAGTAGGTTTTTCTAAATTAATTTCTTCACCAAATTCATCAACACTAGCATTATCAAATCTTGAAGCAGATTCACTAGTATATAACCATGCATCTTTAGCACCATCAGATAAAGCTCTTTTCTTTACTTCATCAGTCATAGCTGGAATATTATAACCTTCAGCAAAATCATTTCTTGACATAAAAGGAATATTAGCATTATAGTCACTTTCAACGCCGTCAATAGAAAATCCATCAATAGCATCATCACCAGTAAATAAATTTTTAACTTCTACACCTGTATATTTATCAGTTGGACATTTAATTGTTTCATCAACTTTATAAGTTAAAATAGCATCTTCATTATTAATTTTTTTAATATTATGAGAATCTGTCATTAACTTAATTTGATAATCACCAGCTTCTAATTCATATCCAGCAAAATCATTATTATTTTTATCATAACAATCGTAAGATAAAAAATCATAAGCATCAATTTCAATACTAATAGTTTGACTTGTATTAGGTGCAAGTAATTCAGTTTTATTAAAGCCTACTAAAGAAACATAAGATTTTTCAATCCCACCTTTAGTGTAAGGTAAAGTAACATAAGCTTCTACAATATCTTTACCAGCTTTATCACCAGTATTAGTAACTTCTACATCAATTTTAAATTTAGTATTTTCATTAATTGAAGTATTAATTTCTGGTTCAGTTTTTACAATTTTCCAATCAAAAGTTGTATATGATAAGCCATAACCAAATGGATATTGAACTATTCCATCATATCCTTTAGCCCCTTCTCCATATAAAGAAGTATTGTCTACATTATTATATACACCTTCATGATCAGCAGTTTCAAACCACTTATACCCAACATAAATACCTTCTACATAATCAACACCCCAGCCATTTTCATTAGGGCTATTAGTGTAACCATTTTATTGTATCTGCTAATTTACCTGAAAAAGGAGTATCACCATATAATAAACTTGGTATAGATGTAGCCGCTTGAGTACCAGTTGTACCAACATAAACACAAGCATCTAAACCCTTAATTGTGTTCATAAATGATAATTCCATCATATTACCAGTATTGATAATAACGATTACTTTTTCATAATTTTCACCTAAATATTTAAGCATTTCCTCTTCTTCAGTAGAAATTTCTAAATAATGACGAGAATTATCTGTTACTTGACCTGGTCCACCTTTTTCTTGATAATTAGGTAAATCAATGTTTTCATGGCAAACTCGAGAAATAACTGCAATAGCAGTAGAAGAATATTCTTTAGCTCTTTGTAATAAATCTGAAGAATATTTATCCATTGATGGTTCTCTTAATAATCTAGCAGTTGTCCTATCAATTTCATTTGGATTTTTAATTAAATTAACAGGTTCACACCATGATTTATAAAAATCTTGGATTTCACTATTAGTGGAAATACCATATCTTTTTAATGCTTTTATTAAATCAACTGCACTATTGATATCGTCATTTTCTGGTCTAACTTGTCCAGAACAACCATTACCAATACCGCCATAAACCCAATCAACAGATCCATAACCGAAAACATTAACTTTCTTATCATCAGTTTTAGATAAAGGTAAAACATTATCATTTTTTAATAATGTTGCTCCTTCTAATTCAACTTCTTTAGCAAGTTCACTAGCCGCCGCTTGAGCTTTATCAACAGCAGAATTATCTACTATTGGTGGACATAAATACGCTGTAAGCTGTAAAGCAAATGTATCAGCTACAGAATTACCTATATTAACCGCGGCAATTAAAGCAATCATAACAATACTACAAATCACTCGATTAATAATCCATCCTTTAGTAACATTACCATAAAGTTTTGTAAAGAAATTTTTTTCTTTCATATAACCTCCTTAGCTCATTGCATATAAAAAAGCATAATTATAGCAATGATACCGATTACATTGTTACAAATTACGCTACAAATATTCAATACGCTTATCACACACGTTTATTTTTTCTTCTTATTCGTGAAGATTATTTTCATTTTGAGGAATTAATATCATTAAATAAAAAACATTATCAATAACTTTTATATTTAATGTTCCATTATATTTATCAACTATTGCTTTAATACTTTTCGTACCAAAACCATGATAACCATTTTTATCTTTTGTAGTTTTTGGTAATCCATCTTCATCAAAAACAATGTCTCCAGAAAAACTATTAGAAATAACAATTGAAATCATATTAATTTTATTTTCAATAGCTAAAGATATAACTCTTTTATTAGTATCTTCTATTTTTAAACATGCTTCTATAGCGTTATCCAAAGCATTACCAAATAATGAATAAATATCTACTTCATTCATAAATGACATTATTTCTCCATTTGCAATTACAGATAACGCTATATTATTTTTATAACATCTTATACTTTTTTCTGTTAATATAACATTTATTGCTTCATTACTAGTTTTAACAAACGAATCATAAAAACCTACTGAATCTTCTATATCTATCAAAGATTCACTTGAAATAGTTTTTTGTCCTTTTAATTCTCTTATTTGATGTTTTAAATCATGACATTTTAAATTAATTAAATCTATGTTTTCTTTTGATAAATTATATTGTTCTTCTGCTCTTTTCCATAAAGCTTGTAATGTTTGATTTTCTTTTTTTACCCTATTAGAATCAATCATTGTAAATAAAGCATATAATAATAAAACACAACAGAAACAATTATATAAATTATTTATTAAACTAGTTACAATGTTTCCACCATCACCAAACGCAACCACTAAAGAATTAAATAAAATATCAATAAACAATCCTACACCTACGAAAATAAGCATAGTATCTGATTTAACATCAAAATCTTTTTTTCTTTCAATTCTTTTAGCAAATAAATAATAAAAGAAAATATAAGAAGCAACAAAACAAAAGAAATAGATCCAACAATAAAAAAACGAATGTAAACTAAAGTCTTTAAAAAACAAAACATTACTCGCATACATATCATATATAGGTGGTCTATCCCAAATTATCAATGACATCATAAAGCTTGTTAATTCATAAGAAAAATGTTGTACTGTATAAGCAGCAAAACCAATAAATATCATAGTTATTAAAGATCTATCGAAAGAAAATTTTAATACTCCAATAGAAAATATAAATATCAAAGGAAATATTAAAGTAGAAACAAAAGTATTATCAATAGGTAATAACCCAAGTAATAAAGCAAATCCCATATTTAACAAAATGCCAAAAATTAATCTAAGCCAAAATAAGGGTTTCTTTTTTAAAGTTATTCCAAATAATAATTCACCAATATATATTTCAATAACAAATATGATTTTATAAATAAATAAATTTGACATATTATTTTTTATCACCAAAAACAAAATAATTGTTTAACTTTTCCATAAAATTTTTCTTTTTCAAATGAGAAATTTGAATTATATCATTACCAACTTTACATTCATATCCTTTGACACTATTAACATGCGCAAGATTAACAAAATAACATCTATTACAAAATTCAAATTGTTCATTTTCTAATTCTTTACTTGCTTTATTCATCGTACCATATACTTCATAATCACCATATATAGTATGATAAATTAAAGAATGCCCCATTACTTCAATATAATAAATTTCTGAAGGTGAAATAGTAACATTTTCTTTTACTGTTTTAATTAACATTTTCTTTTGTTGAGATTTCTTTTTAGCTTTTAAATTAACCATAGCACGATCAATTTTCATAGATAATTTATAATAATTAACAGGTTTAACTATAAAATCAAAAGCAGATACTTCATATCCTTTAATTGCATATTGAGCCATATTAGTAACAAATATAATCATGACATCTTTATCATGTTTTCTTAATAATGTTGATGTTTCAAAACCATTACCATCAGGTAATTCAATATCAATTAAAACTAAGTCACTAGTAACATATTTATCTAAAAAATCTTTTACCAAACTATAAATTTTAATTTCAAATTTAATATTTTTTTCTTCACCATATTTTAAAAAATATTCGCTTAATAATCTACCAGCTTCATTATCATCTTCTAAGATAGCAATTTTGTAAGACTCATTATTTTGTATATTTTCTTTTGTTAGATCTTCTTCCATATTTACCTCTTAGTCTTTTTTTTGATAATATAACATTTGTTATTCTTTGTCAAATAACTAAAAAAATGATATTTTATAATTAATATTAAATATTAATATTTAATAATTAATCAAATTTACAAACAACTTTATATTATAAAAAAAGTTTGTTATGTGTATTTTAAAGTATTTCTTCAACTTTTTTTAAATTATCAATAATATAATCAATATTTTCATTAATTTTTATATCTTTTTTATGTTTATTAAAAAAACATGTCTTCATATTATATTCATGACCACCTTTTATATCAGAAGATAACGAATCACCTATTATCATACATTCATTTGGTAAGACATTAATTTTTTGATTTAATTCTTTAAAAGCTTCTTTAAAAAATTCTTTATTTGGTTTAGAATAACCTATTTTTTCAGAAATAAAATAATAAGAAAAATATTTTTTAATATTGGCAATTTCTAAACGATGAATTTGTTGATTATATGGTCCATTACTTGCTACACATAAAATATATTTTTTATTTAAATATGATAACATTTCTACAGCATTATCAATTAAAATGGCACTATTATATAATGCTGATCTAAAATATTTTTCAAATACAACACCATCAAAATTAATATCCAAAGCATTAAAAACATTATTCCATCTAATTTTTTCTAATTCTTGAAAAGTTAATTCACCTTTTTCAATTTGTAGCCATAATTTATTATTTTCTTGAGTAAAAATATCATACATATATGGTTGATATTCTTTTAAAGAGAAATGATTAAAACCATTTTTCATAGTTTCTTTAACATATTCATCAAAATCAAGAAGAGTGTTATCAATATCTATAAATATTACTTTAATGTTTTCCATAAAGATATTAAAGCATAAATTAAATTAAATCTCTATGTAATTTAACAATAAAAATAAATACTGCTGATAAATAAATTATTACAATATAAATTAAACATATTATAAAAGATAAAATTATATTATTAACATCTTCATTCATTATAAATTGACCTATATTAATCGCGTGATAAAAAGGAAATATTTCACAAACAATTTTAAATCCACCATCAATATTATCTAAAGGAAAAAACATTCCTCCAAGCAAAGAACAAGCAGTAGGAATAATACTAGAAACTCCTCCAACCGCTTTTAAAGAAAGAAGACTACCAAATAAAACACCAAAGCCAATAAATATTAAAGATATTGGAAATAATCCTAATATTAAATATAATAAATTAATTCTAAACGTTAATCCAAAACATAAACCGACAATAATAATGATTATTTCTTGAATAAACGCTAGAGGAAGATTACATAAAGTATAACCTAAAACAAAATCAATTGGTTTCATAGGAGTTGATTTTAATCTTAATAAATATTTTTCTTCTTTATCATGACTAATCATATTTCCACTAAAAATTGTTAAAAAAGAAAAACTAAAAATAATTATTGATATAGTTAAATGAGTTATTTCAAATTGAGGAGTATAAGAAATATTTCCTATCGCTTTAACCATTATTTGTAAAACAACAAATAATAATATAGGTAAAATAAACATAAAAATCCATGATAAAGGATCTAATAATATTTCTTTAAAATTTCTTTTAGCAAATTGTAAATATCTCATATTTCTCCTCCAGAAATTTTTATAAAAGCATTTTCTATATTATTTTCATTAGTTATTTGATATAAATTATCTAATTTACCTTCAAAAATTAAATTACCATCTTTAATAATACCTATATTATCCGCTAGAGCTTCTACTTCTTCTAAATAATGAGTTGTTAAAACAATAGTCATAGTTTTCTTTAATTTTAATATTAATTTCCATAATTCTCTTCTAGAAATAACGTCTAAGCCTAATGTTGGCTCATCTAAATATAATATTTTTGGATTAGAAACTAAAGACATACAAATTGATAATCTTTTTTGATATCCTCCTGATAATTTATTAGCAATTCTATTTTTATAATCTTCTAAAGAAAAAATTTTAATTAATTCATTAGTCCTATTAATTAATTCTTCTTTATTTATATTATAAATTTTACCCATTAAATAAATATTCTCATAAACAGTTAATTTCATTGATAAAGCTGTTTCTTGAGGACAAATAGAAGATATTTCTTTTATTTTAGATATATCTTTAACTAAATCATAATTATCAATTATAGCAGTACCATTACTAGAAGATATTAAACCTGTAAGCATTTTAATAGTAGTGGATTTACCAGCGCCATTAAGTCCTAAAAAAGCATATATTTCATTTTCATTAACATGAATATTTAAATTATTAACTGCTAATTTATCTTTAAATTTTTTACTTAAATTAATTGTTTGAATTATCATTATTGAATTTCTCTTTTGCTTTAAATATTTCTTGAGCAAAGCTTTCATAATCTTCAGCTTTAACAAACGCTATACCTTGTTTTAAATCACCTAAACAAAGTAAAACATCGCCAATTTTATAATTCATTTTTTCTAAACATTCATCTGTTAATTGTAGCTTCTTATCATTATCAATTTTACAATAACCAAACATAAATTTATCATTAGGAGCAATATTATCATTTTGTAATAATTCATCAAGAGAAATATTATATATTTTACATAATTCTTGGCAATTATAAATATCTGGTAAAGTTTGCCCTAATTCCCATTTAGATATAGTTTGACGTGAAACATTTATTTTTTCTGCTAAATCTTCTTGAGTATAATTATGGTATTTTCTTAATTTAATTAATATATCTTTTAACATAAATTTTTCCTCTTAATAAAATTATATATTATTAAAATATATTATTCTACAAACCATTTTTTACATTAAATGTTAACTTTAGTTGCAAAAATAAAATTAATTTCATACCACATTATTTAAGATATTTTATAATATTTAAATTCGTTAGGATTTTCTTTTATTATTCCTTAAGCATTTAATAAATAATTCAAATTCTTTCATATTTTTATTTAAAAAAATCCCACAAGAATAACTTGTGGGAATAATTATAAACTTTAATTAAATTTTATTTGTGAACATATCATAAACATATGTAAGTGGTAAGCCCATTTCTACATGTTCAATGATTTTAGCAAGCATTGGAGCAAGTGATAAAACTGTTACTTTTGGATTTTTCATTTCTTCTTTTAAAGGAATAGAATCTGTTGTAACGACTTCTTGGAATAAATCTCCTTCAAGTAATCTTTTACTTGCTGGACCAGAGAAAATACCATGTGTACAAGCAATTCTAACACTTTTAGCGCCTTTAGCAAGTAATGCTTTAGCGCCTTCAGAACATGAACCAGCTGTATCAATCATATCATCAATCATTAAGCAATGTTTACCAGCAACATCACCAACAATATTCATAACTTCAGCTTCATTTGGTTTGCTTCTTCTTTTATCAATAATTGCTAAAGGAGTATTTAATCTTTCAGCAACTTTTCTAGCACGATTAACTCCACCATGATCAGGAGAAACTGTAATCCAATCTTCACTAACAACTTTAGCAAAATGTGATGCAAGAAGTGGAATAGCTGACATTTCATCAACTAAGCATGAGAAGAAACCTTGAATTTGAGAAGCATGTAAATCAACACATACAACTCTATCAACACCTGCTGTTTTTAATAAATCTGCAACAAGTCTTGAAGTAATTGGTTGTCTTGGTTTGCTTTTTCTATCTTGTCTAGCATAACCATAATAAGGCATAACAACTGTTATTTTATGAGCTGATGCTCTTTTTAATGCATCAACAAAAATTAAAATTTCAAATAAATGTTCAGTAACAGGACCACATGTAGATTGAATAATATAACAATTTTTTTCACGAACAGATTCAATAGGTTCGCATAAGATTTCGCCATCAGCGAAATGAGAAACAGTAGCAGATGAAACCTTTATTCCTAAGATTTTAGCCACATCTTCTGTTAATTGCTTATTAGCAGTAAGAGAAAAAAGTAAAGCGTTTTTATCAATCATAAATCCTCCACAATATTATGAATTAAATCATAATGTTTATAAAAAATAAAACCGTTTTAATTATATAATATTTAATTTTATCTATCTACAAATAATATTTTTTTATAAAAAAAGTCATTATTTGACAAATAACGACTTATTATTTACTAATTACAATGTTTGAGTAACAATAACTGTATAATTTAATTTACTAAATTTTTTATATTCTTCTAAGATTGCATGATGATTTAAACTCATACAAAATACTGTTGATCCAGATCCAGACATCATGGTTAATGGAAACCCATCTTTTTTTAATGTATCAATAATATTTTTAATTTCTGGAACCATTTTTATTGCGCATTCTTGTAAGCTATTTTTCATTTCTTCTGCAATAATTGATTCATCACCTATTTTTAAACCTTCTATTAATCTTTCTATATTGCTTAATTGAGGTTTAGTTTCTAATTGATCAAATGTTTGATATGCTAAAGCAGTAGATACTCCTTCATTAGGTTTAATAAGTAATACATGATATCTTTTCTTTAAAGTTATGAAATCTAATTTTTCACCTATACCTCTACATCTAGCAGGTTTATTATATAAACAAAATGATACATCTGCTCCTATAGAAGATGCTAAAGAAATTAAATCATCTTGGCTAGGTTTTAATTTAATAGCTTTTAATGTTGCATTAATAACTGCAGCAGCATCAGCTGAACCTCCACCAAGTCCTGCACACATTGGTATTCTTTTATAAATATGAATTAAAACATTCTTATCAATATGAAATTTTTCTTTCATTTTTCTAAAAGCTTTATTAGATAAATTTGATTCATCTGTTGGTAATGAATCATCATCACTAGTAATATATGACTCATATCCTTTTGGTAAAAGTTCTAGTTCAATAATATCATGTAAATCTAATGGAATAGTTATCATATCAATATTATGATAACCATCTTCTTTTCTATCATAAACATTTAAAGCTAAATTAATTTTAGCGTATGCTTTAACTGAGGTGTTCATTTTGCACTCCTGAATAAAAAATTCTTGCTTTTCCTTTTGTCTCTATTCCGCCAATAGATTTTGAAATTGTCTTATCAATTGCGGCTTTAGGATTAATATAATCTTTTATTGGAGTTAATGCAACAATAGAAGCAATAATTATTGGATCTAATAAATGAATATTCTCTCTATTAGGTGAAGAAGCAAAATTTGCTCCATATTCCATTAACGCTTCATAATTAGATTGACAAGCTCCAGCTACAATAACTAAAGAATCTAAATCAGGATAAAGCAATCGCACTTGTTGTACTGCACTTACAAAATTAATAGAATTTTGATATCTTGTCAAGTCATCACTAGCTTGTTTAGTATCAAATTTGTAAAAATCATGTCCAGTAATAACTAAAATATCATATTTATCTTGTTTTAAAATATTTACTACATTACTTGGCATTAATTCTTCTTTCATATAAATACATTTAGCATTTATATGATATTTATTATATGCTTCTTGAGCTTTTTTAACATAAATTTCATCACCATCAATATGTAATACTTTTCCTGAAGTTGAATGATCAATTATTTTTAAATAAGGTAAAGGTAAACTAATAGTATCATTAAAAGGCAATAAATCATTTTCGTTAGAATCTGCAATAAGACGATAATTTATTCCTTTTAAAATATATTTTTTATCTTTAATATCTATTATTTGAAAAACAATATCATTATTATAAGAACTTCTTGTTACTAAATCAAAGATTTTCATGTCATCACCCCCTAATTAAAATATGCAAAAAAAATTATTTTTTTACTATATCTAAAATATGTCCACCCGCTCCAAGTAAATCTTTTCTTTCACAGGTTGATAAATGATATTTAATAAATTCATTAAATTCTTCTTCAGATAAACTATTTAAAGTAACTCTTAAATAATTACTAGGTCCATCACTAGATAATATTTTAACATTTATCAATTTAGCATCTTGATTTAATTTATCTATATCTTCAATTCTTACCATTGAATATAAATCATCTTCTTTATTTATCACATGATAAGACTCATCAACTTCATGATTATTTACTGATTCTAAAATATGTTTTTTTATAAATCCATAGCTAATAACAGCATATTCATTCATATAATAACTTATAAAAATATAACCATTTTCTTTAACCACTCTTTTAGCTTCATTTAAAGCTTTTAATTTATCTTCATATTTTAATAAATGATACATTGGTCCAAATAATAAAACTATATCAAATGAATTATCTTTAATCATATCTAAAGATAAAGCATTACCTAAAATAGCATCTACATTAGGATAATTAGATTTTAAAATATCTAAATTATGTTTAACCAATTCAACAGCTGTTACTGAATATCCTTTATTAGAAAAATATCCACTATAAGCGCCAGTACCTGCTCCTATATCTAATATTTTTTTATTTAAATCATTATTTAAATAATCATTAATATATTTAATAGAAGTAATAAATTCTACTTGTCCATGTCTAGTTTTCAATCTATGATCTTCATTAAAATGAGAATAATAATCTTCTAATAAAGTTAATTTAGTGTTTGTTCTTTTAAAATTCATAAATTAATTATATTAAAAACAAAAGAAGAACTCAATTAGTTCTTCTTAATATGTTTATGGTAAACGATGTTGAACATAACAATATAAATAATTATCACTTGGAGTAAAAACAACACAAATATATCTATATTCTATTTTATCTTTATCATATTCTTCTATTTCTTCTCTTTCTAAACGAAAAGATACCATTTTCCATTTATAATCACTATTTTCATCAAATTTATATTTATCTTCTATATTCAAAACCTCATTAATATATTTATAATATTCTTCAATAGATGAAGGCAATTTTGTGTCTTTAAATGTAGAAACATCTGGTGTTTTATTTGATGTATCAAAAAGAGTAAATTCTTGTGGTTGAATATCATCATTTTTATAATCAAATATTACTTCCCATTCTTTTTGAAAAAATTTTGATTCAAAAATATCATTATATCTATAATACCTAGGTATATCAGTAGTTCCACATTGAACTAATAACAGAGGAATAATTGATAATGATATATTTTTTAATAAAGTTGAAATCATAAACATCTCCTTTTTTCTTTTATTATATAATAATTTAAAGAAAAATCAATTTTTTTTCAAATAAAAGCAGTCCTTTCAGACTGCTCTACTTAATGATTAATTAAGTCTTTTAATTACCTGATGGATTAGATGGAATAATAATATCTACTCCTTTATCACCTGCAACAACTGTTGGCAATTCCCCATTCCATTTTTCCAAATATTCTAAATATTTAACAAATTCTAAGACTATTTTTAAATCCTCTTTTGTATGTGTTTCATCATAAACAATAGAATAATTTGTTTGAGCAATTGTTGTAGTTATAGTTGTTAAAGTAGTTTCATCTTCTACAAAATTAACACTTTCTTCAGGTTTTACATTTGTTTCTTCTTCAGTAGTTTTTGAAGAAATTTGTTTTTGGCTTTCTTTATTAATTACTGTTGTTTCAACTTTTTTTAAATATGTTTCATTTACATTAAATCCAGTTGATTTTGCTAATTCAACAATTTTTAAAGCCATAGCTTCAGCAGAAGCCCTAGCAATTATTTTTTGGCTTTCAGCATTACCTTCTGCTTCAACAATTTTAGCTTGTGCAGTTAATTTAGCCACTTCCAATTCTTGTTCAGCTTTTGTTATAGCAGCTTCTTTTTGTTGTTCAGCAATCACTTTATCTTCAACAGATTTTTCAAATTCATCAGTAAAATCTATATTTGTTAATATTTTTCATCAATTGCTAATTTTACTGCTTCTTGTACTTCTGGAGAAATACTTGCTCTTGTTTCAATAATTTTCATAGCAGTATATTTTGATAAAATTGATTTAGCATTATCATCTGCCACTTTTTCAATTCTTTGAGATAATGAATCAAGAGAAATATATTCAGTTAAGATATTTTCTGCTTTTGTTGGATCAATTTTATATTGAACTGTCATTTCAATATCCATTGTTTGAGCGTCACTAGAATAACTTGAAGTTCTAATTTCTAATTTTTGAATTGTTGTATCAAAATAAATATAATCATTAAATAAATAGAAATCAAAATATGTTCCAGGCATTCTTATACCATTAACTTTACCTAAAGTTTTAACAACCGCTACTTCGCCAGCTTCTACTTGATGGAAAGAACTAGGTATTAAAAGTGCTAATAATGATGAAGCTACTAATGCTACACCCGCTATTGTATTAATTTTCTTTTTTTGCTTAGCTGAAGATGTTAAATCTACCATACCTTTTTTAGATTTTGTATTAGAATTAACTGCTACTAAAACAAATATACTAACTCCGATAACAATAAAAAATAAAATAAATAGAATTGTTTTAATCATTTTTACCTCCTTTGATTAAAAAAAGACCACGGCTTTCACCATGATCTTGCGAAATCTTTTATTGATTAGTAAATCCGGATATGCATCGTGTTGTCGAATTTACTCGAGTACG
>URVS01000017.1 GCA_900551385.1 uncultured Mollicutes bacterium
TTTAAATTTAAAAGGAACAAATATCTCACCTACATCTAATGCTTTAACATGGAATGTAGTTCCAGGAGCAATAAATTACATCATTTATCGTAGCAATACATTAGATGGAACCTATGATAAAATAGGTGAAACTAGCACTACTACATATTTAGATGAAAACTTAACACCTAATACAACTTATTATTATAAGCTTACGGTTGTTGATGAAGCTGGTGGTGAAAGTGAACAAACTTCACCATTAGAAATAACTACATCAGTAGTTGGTTTGCCTGCACCAAATAATGTTAGTGTAACTCCAAGAAATTGTCATTCATTATTAATAACTTGGGACTATGTTGATGATGCAAGTAGTTATAATATCTATCAAGCATTAACTGAAGATGGAACTTATACTTTAGTAGGTACTGCAACAGGTAATAAGTTTATTATGGATAATTTAATAAGAAATACAACTTATTATTATAAAGTAGCAGCAGTTAATGATTCAGAAGGTACTATGTCTATTGCTAATAGCGCTACTACTTCACAAAATTGTCCAGAATGTTGTAAAAGACTATGTTATTTAAGTAATAATAATGGTTATTTATATAGGTGCTGTTATTATACACATGTTAGATGTGTGTGCTGCGATTAATTAACTTTCATAAAACTATTATTCTAGCTTTAAAACTAGTTTAATAGTTTTTAATTTTGGTAATTTTATGATAAAATAATTATCAGGTGGAAGAAATATGAATGTAAAAGAAAGAATAGAAACATTAACAAGATTATTGAATCAATATGCTTATGAATATTATGTTTTAGATAATCCAAGCATTTCTGATTATGAATATGATCAATTATATAAAGAATTATCTTCTTTAGAATTAGCATATCCTCAATATGCTTTAGTAGATTCACCTACTAAAAGAGTGGCAGATAAAGTATTAGATAAATTTGATAAAATAACTCATCAAGTAAAAATGATGTCAATTAATGATATTTTTGATTATGAAGAAATAAAAAAATTTGATTTAGATATTAAAAAAGTCATTGATAATCCTACCTATAATTGTGAATTAAAAATAGATGGTTTATCTGTTTCTTGTATATATGAAAAAGGTGTTTTAAAAACTGCTTCAACAAGAGGAAATGGAACTATTGGCGAAATAATAACTGAAAATGCTAAAACAATAAATTCTATTCCTTTAAAAATAAAAGATCCTTTAGATATAGAAGTTCGTGGAGAAATTTTTATGCCTAAAAAATCTTTACAAAAAGTTAATCAAGAAAGAAAAGAACAAGGTTTAGAAGAATTTCAAAATTGTAGAAATGCAGCTTCTGGTACTATAAAATCATTAGATTCTAAAATTGTTGCTAAGAGAAAATTAGATAATTTTATGTATCAATTAATTACAAAAGAAGATAATGTTGTTAAACAAAGTGAAGTATTATCTTTTTTAGAAAATGAAGGATTTAAAATTAATAAAGAAGGTAAAGTATGTAAAAATGTTGATGAAATAATTGAATATATTTCTTATTGGAAAGAACATAAAGATGACTTACCTTATCCAATTGATGGAGTGGTTATTAAAGTAAATCAATTAAATGCTTACGATAAAATTGGATATACTGTTAAATGCCCTAAATGGTGTATTGCTTTTAAATATCCAGCTGAAGAAGCTAGTACTATTTTAAGATCAATTACATTTCAAGTAGGAAGAACAGGTGTTATTACTCCAGTAGCAAATTTTGATACAGTTTTTATTTCTGGAACTGATGTTAGTAGAGCAACTTTACATAATGAAGATTTTATTAAATTAAGAGATATTAGAGTGGGTGATACTGTAAGAGTAAGAAAATCAGGAGAAATAATTCCTGAAGTATTTGCAGTAGATTTTTCTAAAAGGAAAGAAGATGCTGAACCATTTAAAATGATAGAATATTGTCCTGTATGCGGAGAAAAATTAGTTAGAAAAGATGGCGAAGCTGATTATTTTTGTGAAAATGAAAATTGTAAAGCAAGGAAACTAAATTCAATTATTCATTTTGCTAGTAAAGGGGCAATGAACATTGAATCACTTGGTGATAGATTAATTGAAAATTTTTATGATGCAGGTTTATTAACTGATATTGTTGATATATATACTTTATACACTAAAAAAGATATCTTAATTAATATGGAAAAATTAGGTGAAAAAAGTGTAGAAAATATCTTATCTTCAATAGATATTTCTAAATCTATGAATCTAGATAAAGTAATATTTGGTTTAGGAATAAGAAATGTTGGAGCAAAAGTGGCTACATTATTGTGTGAAAAATTTCCTACAATAGAAGAATTACAAAAAGCTACTTATGAAGAAATAATATCTATTAATGATATAGGAAATATTATTGCCCAAAGTGTTGTTGATTATTTTAAAAAGCAAGAAAATCTAGAGCGAATTAATAAATTAAAAGAACTTGGTGTAAATATGAAATATAAAAAGAAAGACACTATTAACGGAGCTTTTGCTCATAAAATAGTAGTCTTAACTGGTAATTTACATAATTATACTAGAGATGAAGCTAAAGATATTATTGAATCATTAGGAGGCACAACTTCTAGCAGTGTTTCTAAAAAAACAGATATTGTTTTAGCAGGTGAAAAAGCAGGATCTAAATTACAAAAAGCGATTGAATTAGGTATTAAAATAATTGATGAAAATGAATTTATTAAATTAACAAAAAAAGGTGAGGATTAATTCTCACCTTTTAAAATATATAAAATACCAATTGTTCCTCTTCCACAATGAGAAGAAATAACACACCCTGCATGAGTAACCATAATATGACTTGGATCAATTACTTTTGACATCTTATCATAAAGATATTTTTCTGATTCAGGTGCAATAGAAGAAGTAATCATTACAGTTCCTAATTCAATATTAGGTAAATCATTCATAAAGATATTAAATAATGTATCTAAACCTTTAATTGTTTTACCAATAACTTTTCTTTTAACATACATTACACCATCTTTAACACCAATAATTGGTTTAATACTTAAATGTTTACCAAAGAAATAACTTAAAGCAGAACATCTACCACCTTTAAATAAATAATCTAATGTTTCAATAATAAATTGTGATACAACTTTTCCTCTAATGGACATTAAATTATCATAAATTTCATCTAATGTTTTTCCTTGATCTCTTAATTCAACAGCGCGCAAAACTTGTAAACCAATACCTGTTGATAAATTATATGAATCATATACTTTGATTCTACCTTCAGGAAATTCTTGACTTGCTAAACTTGCATTATTGCATGATGATGACATTTTAGTAGAAATACCTGTATAGAAAATATCATAACCCAAATCAATATATTTTTTAAATACATCATGAAGTACTCCTACTGGTATAGCGTTTGTTTTTGGTAATATTTTTAATTCATCAACTTTTTTATATAATTCTTCAGTTGTAATATCTTCACCATCAACGTAATTTGCTTCACCAAAATTTACTCCTAATCCTACTACTGTTATATCGTGTTTAGCAATATATTCAGGTGTTAAATCGGCAGTAGAATCAATAATTATTTTAATTTTATTCATAAATTAACCTCTCGTAAATTAGTATAACATAAGAAAAGTAAAGATTAAAAGATGCTAATCTTAAAAAATGGTGATATTTTGACTAATATTTTTATCGATTAAATTAAATTTTATAAATATTGGATTTAATGCTTTAATAATGATATACAAAATAATACTTTGTGGAATCAAATAAATTAAATTTTTAGGTATTACAAATAAAATCATATAAGAAAAAGTTTGAGTTAAAGTATAATTAGCAACAAAGCCCCAGCAAAATGAACCGATAATAACATTGCATATTAAAGCAATCGTTAATCTTAACATTAAGCATCTACAAAAAGATAATTTTTTATTATATAACATTAGTCCATGAATTAATCCTGATATCATTGCTTGAAAGACATAACCAATAAAAAATGCTGTTCCTGAAGTATCAAAAAGAAAATAACCAACAATATCAGCAATAAAACCTATTAATAAACCACTTAACGGCCCATAAATAATTCCAATTATAGAATAGAATATAAATCCTAAACCTAAACCTAAAGAAGCAAATCCTGAAGGTATTTTAATCATCTTTGATATTAATAAAAGTGCAAGAATCATAGCTAATGAACATAATTTTTTAGGATTAGAAATAAATGAAGTAGCTTTTATCCAATATTCTTTAGAAAATATTGAAGGCAAGATTATAGCTTGATTATCTTTAATATTTTTTTTCTTTATAAATATGATTATTAGATAATAAATTAAAATAATAAATGATATAGAAATACCTACTATTAATCCAATTAAATAATTGTTTGAAGAATTGTTTTCTTTAATAATGTCTTCATTAATAAAATTTATATTACTATCTTTTGATAATAAATAATCTTTAACAAATGTTTTAGCTCTAGTGGAAACAATTTGTTTATCTTTTAAAAAGAAATTATCATAATATCTACAAAATGTTGTTAAGACGTATGTATTATTATTTTTGTTAATATAGAATCCTTTTTCGTTTTTTATTAAATCAATATTAATATTTTTATATTTATCATTATTATCTTTTATATTAGTTAATTCTTGATAATCAATGTTTTCATTTATATTAATAGAAGAAGTAAATTCACATGTGTAAGTTGAATTAATGTAATTATTAATACAAGAAGATAAATAACCTACTAAAAAAGAAAAAATAAAAGTGAAAATAAAAATAGATAATATTTTTTTAATAATCTTATTCATAAAAAAAAGACCTCCAAATAATGAGGCCCGCTTGAAAAAATCTCACGGACATTTTTAGTAAACCGCCCAAAATGGTTCGTCCATATCATTTATCCGAAATAATATAGCACTTGACGCTTACTAAAGACTCAAGATTGATATATTTAGTATATGTTAAATTTGCTTTTATAACAATGAATAAAAGAAAATAGTAAAATATTTTGTTAAAAATTATTAGAATCTAATTTTATTATTAATAATATAAATATAAGGAGCGAAAAATAATTAAAAAATGTGTAATATTATAAAAATATATATTTATATGTAAAAAGCTAAAGTAATATAATCTACAAGAAAATTTTATTATTAAAAATATGAAATTAAGATTAAACTTTTTTATTTAATTTAAAGATATAGCTTGATTTATTAACAAAAAGTAAATACATTATTTATAAACGATAAATATTCGCATTTTTATTGTTGCTTTGAAATATAAGGAGGAGAGAAATATGAAAAAGAACACAAAAGTATTTGTTTTAGCTTTAACTGCCTTAACCACAGCTGTTGGTTTATCAAGCTGTACTGGTGATGTCTATAATAGCGACAAAGAATATACATATTACACTTATTTATCAACAAAACCTAGCACATGGAATACTCACGATTGGGAAACATCTGATGAAAGTTATGTAACTAGCTTTACAGAAATGGGATTCTATGATGTTGTTCTTGATAGTTCAAAATCTAATTACGAATTTGTTACAGAAATGGCAAGTGAATTTCCAAAGAAGATTTCTAGTGCTGATTTAACAAAAGAATATGATGAATATTCAAAAAAATATTTTAACAATCAAAATATCCCTGACAATCAAATATTTGATATTAAATTAAATACAAAGGCTACTTGGGAAGATGGAACACCTATTAAAGCGCAAGATTATGTTGATAGTTTAGAATTACAATTATCACCAAAATATGTCAATT
This sequence comes from uncultured Mollicutes bacterium, assembly GCA_900551385.1. GTDB lineage: Bacteria > Bacillota_I > Bacilli_A > RFN20 > CAG-449 > CAG-449. The sequence goes on from URVS01000017.1 coordinate 5,753, forward strand.
TCCGTGCTGATAGCTATTATGCTTCAAATTTAGTTGTTGCTAATGCAGAAAGATATTATAAATCAGGACGTCAAACTCTTGAACCATTATATAATTATGTTGATGGTAGTAGTTATGAATATACTGATGATAAATATAAAGATACTGCTGGATCAGATTATTATATTAATTTACAAAAAGTGGCTCCAATTGCAGCTGAATATTATAGAGATGGAAAAACAATCACATTGGCTGAATTGTTCAATCAACCATTAATTACTGGTAAAACGTCTACTAGCGAGGCAGCTAGAAGAATTACTGAAAGTGTTAAATATTATTTATTTAAATATGGTGACGCAGATTGGAAAGCAAAAGGTGATAACCATGAAGATTGGGCAAAAGCCGAATCTCCAGCAGATGTTAAAGATGCAATGACTGATTTTGATATTTCATTAAGCCGTTATCAAAGTCCTAAAAAACCAATTAAAGTTAGAAAAAATCTTGGTTCTAATAATAATGGTGGATATAATTATTCTGATTGGAAAAATGAAGCTGAATTAGTTACATACACTATGGAAGATTTAGTTGCTGATATTAATACTATTTTAAAAGATACATTTAAAAAACAAATTAAAAAAAATTCAGAAAGATTAATGTTATATGGTTACATTAAAAATGAAGAATTCAATAATTTCGATAATGTTGGTATTAAAGCAATTGATGATAGCACAATTAGATTAATATTGGGAAAATCAATTAAAATGCTTGATTTAAAATTCTCTTTAACAAGTAACTGGTTAGTTAAAACAGATTTATATGAACAATTAAGTAAAAAGAATGGAAATAAATGGTCAACTGATTATGCTTCTAAAAAAGTTGGAAATTACAAAGCTTATGGTCCATACAAACTTGTTAAATATGAAGAAGGAAAATCATTTGTTATTGAAAAGAATGATAAATGGTATGGTTATACTGATGGTAAACATGAGGGACAATTCCAAATGACAAGAGTAAAAACAACAATTGTTGAAGATCATCAAACTGCTGTTGGTATGTTTGAAAAAGGACAACTTGATGATTTAACTCTTGATGCTAATGATATGAAAACATATGGCAACTCAAAATATAGTCAAACTGTTTATGAATCATATACTCAAAAAATTTCATTTAATTCAAATAGAAATAAATTACTTGGTAGACAAAGTAGCAATATTAATAAAGTTATTTTAGCAAATGATGATTTTAGAAAAGGTTTATCTTTATCATTAAATCGTAATGATTTTGCTGCAAAAACTACTGCAGGTAGTAAAGCATTTACTGGCTTATTAAATGACTTATATTTGACTGATGTTCAAGTAGGTGAAATGTATACATCAACTCCTCAAGGTGAAGGTGTTTATAATGAAGTTTATGGTGAATTAGGTGGCAATCCTTATTCAGATGATTATAAAGTTAAAGCTTTAGAAAAATCAGCACAAGGATATAATTTGCAACAAGCTACATATTTTGTTGAAAAAGCATTTAAAGATGAAATTGAAGCTGGAAATTTAAAATTAAATGATAAAATTGAATTAGAAATTCAAGTTTACGATAATAGTTCAACAACAACTATTAATATGACAAGATTTATTAGTGATTCATTTAAAACAGTTATTGATAATGCTATAGCTAAATATAATGCAAAACAAACTGATGATGCAAAGAAAGCAAATATTACTTTTGAATTAAAAGTTGTTAAAAATGAAGATTATTATAATGCTGCTAAAAGTGGTAACTATGATATGATTTTCTCTATTTGGGGCGGTGCTGCTATTAACCCATATGGATTAATGCAAGTATATTGTGATCCAGACTTTGAATCAACATGTGAATATGGATTTAAAGGAAATCAAAATAGTGATAAATTAGAAATTGCATTTGATGATGGAACATCAGAAGAAAGAACAATTGCTGAGTGGTATACAAAATTAAATGGTGATTTGGCTGAAATGGATATTGATGAATTAGTTTCAGATAGAAAATCAGAAGTTGCTTCAGATAAAGAATTGGTTGCTAAATATAATGCACAACATCAAAAAAGAGTAACAGTTTTAGCTAAACTTGAAGCTGCAATTTTAAAGAGATTTGAAGCTATTCCACTTGTTGCTAGAGGATCTACATCACTTTACTCAGTTAAAGTAAAATATGCTACTAACAAATATATTAACTTAGTAGGATACGGTGGAATTAGATTCATGACATTTAATTATACAGATAAACAATGGAATGAATTTATAAAGAGTAATGAATTTAGTAAAGATATTTATAAATAAAATTTAAAATAAAATATACTAAAACCAAAATAGTTTTTAACAATCAAAATAAAACTGTTTTGGTTTTTAGATAGTTATAGAGGTAAAAAAATGAGAGACACAAAAGAAATGTTAATCTACATTGTAAAGCGTATCTTATTAATGCTATTAACTTTTAGCGTTATATTTTTTATATGCTTTATATTGATTCGTCTTTTGCCACTTAATCCACCAAGTGGTGCAGGTACAGATGTAGAAAAATTTTACATTCAACAAGAAGCACTTGGAAGAATGGTAAAAGTTGGACCAGGTCCGGAAGAATATGAAGCACTTCCTGTTTTACAACAATTAGGGAATTTTTTAAAAAATTTATTTTTTCCTAGTTCTTATGAATTATCAGATGGAACTATTGAATATGTTTCAAGATGGGGCTATTCTACATCAAGAAATGCAACACCACCTGAATTGTTATTTAGTAGAATGGCACCTACAATTTTAGTTAATGTTTATGCCATGATTTTTTCTGTTCCTTTAGGATTAGCTATTGGAACATATATGGCTTTAAAAAAGAATAAATGGCAAGATAACTTTTTAGGCGTAGTTGTAATGCTATTTATTTCTGTTCCTAGTTTTGTTTATTCATTTTTATTACAATATGTATTTGCATTTAAATTAGGCTGGCTTCCTGCTACAAGAGCTGATTTTAATGGATCATGGTTTTCAGGTGATATGTTTGTATCAATGATTTTACCTGTTATATCAATGTCATTTGGTTCGATTGCTGGATATGCTCGATATACAAGAGCGGAATTAACTGAAGTATTGACATCAGATTTTATGTTACTTGCAAGAACTAAAGGATTAACTCGTGCGCAAGCAACAATTAGACACGCATTTAGAAATTCATTAGTACCAATTTTCCCAATGTTACTTGGTGAAATTTTATCTGTTTTGAGTGGATCAATGATTATTGAATCAATTTTCTCTATTAATGGTGTTGGCTCATTATTCTTAGATTCTATTACAGCAAGAGATTATGATGTATTCCAATTTGTTGGTATGTTTTATATTTTAATTGGTCTTGTTGGTGGATTAGTTGTCGATATCTCTTATGGATTAGTTGATCCAAGAATTAGAATGGGAGGTAGAAAATAATGGATGAAAATATGAATAATCTTAATGAAATTAGAACAAAAGATAAATTTAAGTTTGCTCAAATTGATGAAACCATTCATGATACAAAATTTGAAACCAAACCTGTAAGCTATTTACAAGATTGTATGCATAGATTTGTAAAAAATAAAGCATCAGTTGTAGCAGCAGCTATTATTTGTATTATTTCTTTATTTGCTATTTTTGAACCTATTTGTGATCCAAAAAGTAGAGTAGCATCTGAATTTACGAGTGGTGAATTTAATGATCCAGTATTTGCTGGTGTTTTACCTAAATTATTTAATGACACAGGTTTTTGGGATGGAACAAAAGAAAGTGTCATTTCAAAAGAAAATTATAATTTAGCAGCTCAAACAGATTCTAATTATGAAAAAGTTAAACTTATAAAAGAAGAAGTGCCAAGATATGCTTTATCTTTCCCTGAAGAAGAAAGAGATGCATATACAATGTGCACAGTTAGAGAAAATACTTATGCTGTTGGATGTTATAATGTTGAATTATCAAAAGCAGATTATGATAAATTAGTTGAAAAAGATAATGAAAGAATCGCAAATAATCAAAAATCAATTATGAAACCATTAATTGATTATAGAGCTTATACTAATAATTATAAATCGGTATTAACTGATACTTATCATTTGAATGAAAATGCTGCTTCTGGTGTTGTTGATAAAATGAATTTAAGATATGGTAATAATTCTGATTATTTCTTCCAAATTGTTCCAGAAATTACTGAAAATGCTGATGGAACATTTGATGTATCTGATAGTAGATTTATTTTATATAAAGATGAAAATGGTAATATTGCTGATATTTATAAAAGAAATAGCGATGGAGAAGTAATTTATTTTGAAGAATCTAATGGTATGTACAATGTTAGAGTAGATTATTATGATTATTTTACTTATAAATATGGTGTTGAACCAACATATTTATTTGGCGCTAATATGCAAGGTAAAGATATTTTACTTCGTTTAGCAAATGGTTGTAGATTCTCTTTATTACTTGGTTTATCAATTACTCTTATTAACTTTATTATTGGATTAATATGGGGAGCAATTTCTGGTTATTATGGTGGAACAGTTGACCTTATAATGGAAAGAATAACTGATATTATTTCCAATATTCCTACTATTATTATGGAAGTACATCGTATACATCATTTGACGGAGAAGGACAGCTCACAAGTGCACTGAATTATGTGACAGGCGAGGAGACAAAGAAAGTTTATTTGTCAACAGGACATGGGGAACAAGAGCTTGCTGAAACGATAACGGAATTGATGAATAAAAATGGATATGAGTTGTCGGAAGTTAATTTACTTATGTCAACATCTGTACCGGATGATTGTGATCTTCTTATTGTGAACGCAGTAACTTCTGATCTGACAGAAGATGAGAAAACAATGTTGCAGCTGTATTTGCAGCAAGGGGGAAAGGTGACCGTCCTATTAGGAGAAACAGAAGGGGAAAAGCTCCCGAACCTGATAAGTATTTTGTCTGAATATGGCATGACGATGGAAGGCGGTTACATTGCAGATATGACGAGATGTTATCAAAATAATCCTTATTGCATTTTCCCCAAATTATCTGTAAGCGGTGATTTGGCAGAACAGATTAAGTCAGAAATGACACTTGTTATGAATACCCATGGGATGACAGTGAACGATCCGGCAAGGGATACGATTACAACGGTTCCGTTTATGTCAACGTCTGATCAGGCATTTGCAGTGACGGAGCAAGACCAAAAGCAGGGAGAATATATTCTTGGAGCATATGCGACAGAAACAGTAAGCGAGATCTCCGCAGAGACAGAAGAAACAGAAATTTCAGAAGAAAATGCAGAAGCGTCGGAAGAAATTACGGAAGATACAGAGAAGGAAAGTAGATTGACGGTGATTGCTGCAGGAAGTCTGATAGATGAGCAGATTATAGATACCTTTACGGAATTGGAAAATACACAGTTGTTTATGAACATAATGGCAGTAAATTTTGAAAATGTGAAAAATGTCTCAATCGAAGCCAAAAGCCTTAGTGTAGAATATAATGCTGTTCAGCATGCCGGATTATTCGGAACACTGATGATTTTTGGAATACCTGCAGTGATTTTAATCAGTGGTTTTGTTGTTTGGTACAGGAGGAGAAAAGCATGACACAAAAAAGGAAAATAGGTTTGCTCATAATTGTTTTCGTGGCGCTTATATGTATATATATGTGGGTTCGCGCGTGGAATCAAAGCGAACAGGCACAGGCAAATACAATGATACGAATTACAGATACAGAAGGAGATAAGATTAAAAAGATCGCTTTAAATATAGAAAATGGAGAGTTGAACTTTGAAAAAGAAAATGGTGTGTGGTATGATGCTTTAGATCATGATATTCCGCTTAATCAAAGCATTATGAATGAAATTGCAGATACGGTTGGCAGTATTTCTGCAAATCGGAAGTTGAAAAATGCAGATGAAGCAAAAGACTATGGTTTGGATGTTCCTATTTATACGATTGAGTATACAGATGATAATGATGATGTCATTTCTGTTTATTTCGGAAATAATACAGGGGACAATATTTATGCAACATTAAAAGGGGAAAAATCTATTTATACTGTTTCGAGTCAGGTCATTGAAGATTTAAATTATACAGAAGAAGATCTGATACAACTTGACGACTATCCATCGATTGGAAGTGGCAATCTTGAGAAGGCAGTTATTACGAAAAATAAAAATTCTGTTGTATATGACAGTGCAGACGAGACGCAGACGGAACAAATAATCGCAATAGCCGGAGGCCTTGGAGCTGTGCAGCTGTCCACAACGGCAGATTATTGTGCAGAAGAAAAAGAATTATCAGAATACGGTTTGGATGAAGATTTAAGGGCTGCGGTAGAAGTGACTTATCAGGAAGATGAAAAAGAAAAGAAACTGACATTATATATAGGAAACCGGGTCGGGGATGACAGATATGTGATGTTAAATGATTCAAAGATTGTGTATCTGGTTTCTGATGCAATATGTGGAAATATATTAAATGAAGAAGAATAAAAACAGGTTATAAGCAGTAAGATTTTATATTCTTTTAATTGACTTTGCAGGAGAAACGAGAGAGAATGTTATTCATATCAAAAAGGCATTAATGCAGAAGGATGGATGGAAATGAAAGAAAAATTAATACGTTTTATGCAGGGCAGATACGGTATCGATCAATTATCGAAGTTTCTTCTGATCACGGGATTGGCGGTAGTTCTTTTATCGGCGTTTTTCGGAGAAACCGCGGTGAGCATGCTTTTATATATTTTCGGCTGGGGAGTCGTGATCTACTGTTATTTTCGGATATTTTCAAGAAATGTACAGAAGCGGTACGCAGAAAATCAGGCATATCTTATGAAAACATACAAGATAAGAAATTGGTTTCAGAATCAAAAAAACATCTGGCAGCAGAGAAAAGTGTACCACATTTATACATGTCCGTCATGTAAACAAAAAATCCGCATCCCGAAGGGCAAAGGGAAAATTGAAGTAAGATGTCCGAAGTGCGGTACGACTTTTATAAAGAAAAGTTAAGCTGTGCAGACAACGAAAATATAGAACTGAAAAGTAAGAAATCCCCGTAACAATGAACTGCTCCAAAAAGTCTGACTTTTTTGGAAGAGTTCGTTGTTACGGGGATTTTGTTTTCGGTTTCAATAACGATATCTTTACCAGCTAGGGAAGAAAAGGTTATTTCCGATGTTGACTCCCGGTCGGTTTGTAGATCCTGCATAGAGGAAATAATAACAGTCTGCCACTGCCGCAAGTCTTGCGCCGTTGATCGCATCTTGCGCAACCTGCATAGATAAAGAGGTCGGACCTTTCTTCAGAACAGCGTCAAGACGACCTGTCCATACCGGTTCAAAC
>URVS01000018.1 GCA_900551385.1 uncultured Mollicutes bacterium
AAAAGATGGTGGAAAATTATTTGATGCATTTACACCAGATAAAGAATATCTTACTGAAGATGGTAAAGGTGATTCAAAAAAAATTGTTAAAGCACATGAAGATTTAGCAAAACAAATTCAAGCAGAAGGAACTGTATTATTAAAAAATGTTAATAATGCTTTACCTTGCCCAACTACAACTACTAACAAAACTAAAGTATCTTTGTTTGGCGTTCGTAGTTCAAGTACAATTACTGGTGCATTTATAGGACATAAAGCAGCTGGTAATAATCAAACTATTCATTTCGATGAAGCATTTGAACAAGCAGGATATGAAGTAAACCCAGTATTAAATGAAGCATATGAAAAATATATTAAAACAAAACAAACTGGTAGAATGGCTTTATTAGCTGAAAACGATTTCCCATATATGGGTATGTATGGTAAAATGGCTGGAATTAGTAAATTCCAAACATTAGAAGCAAGCAGTGAAGATTTAATCGCACAAAATAGTGATGCTATTACTTCAATTGATAGTTATAACGATTTAGGTGTTGTCGTTCTTGGAAGAGCAGCTTCTGAAGGTGTTGACTGGGAAAAAGGTGATAAATGTGATCCTAGTGAAGGAATCACTAATCCAATGCAAATTACATTAAAAGAAAAAGCAATGATTAAACTTGCTAAAGAAAAATGTAAAAAAGTCATTGTAATTATTAATGCTGTTAACCAAATGGAAATTCAAGAATTAGCAGATGATCCAAATATCGGTGCTATTTTATGGATGGGTATTGGTGCTAACTATGCTCCAAAAGCTGTTGTTGATATTATAAGTGGTGCTACAAATCCATCAGGACATTTGAGTGACATTTATGCAACAAGTAGTTTAAGTGCTCCTGCAATGATTAACTATGGTGATTATTCTTATACAAATAAAGACCAAGTTATTAAACGTTCTAAAGGTACTGGACAAAAATATGTTATTGAAGCAGAAAATATTTATACAGGATATAGATATTATGAAACTCGTTATGCTGATTATGTAAACGATTTAGGAAATGCTAGATCTAATGCAGGTTCTTCTTATACAGATGGTAATTGGGAATATAGTAAAGAAGTAACTTATGGATTTGGATATGGTTTAAGTTATACTACTTTCTCACAAGAAATTATTGGAAAACCAACTCTTAAACATGATGGTCATAATTTTGTATTTGATTTTAAAGTAAAAGTTACAAATACAGGAAATGTTAAAGGAAAAGATGTTGTTCAAATTTATGGACAAGCACCTTATACTGATTATGATAAAGAACATAATGTTGAAAAGAGTGCAATTCAATTAGTAGCATTTGATAAAACTGAAAATCTTGAACCTGGCAAGAGCCAAACTTTAAATATTCAAGTTGATATGCAAAATTTAGCAAGTTGGGATTCAACAGCTAAAAATGGTAATGGTTCATATATTTTAGATGCTGGTATGTATTCATTTGCAATTGGTAATGGAGCACATGATGCATTAAATAATGTTTTAGCAGCTCAAGGCGTTAAAGCAAATAATGAAAATAAAATGACTGCTAATGGTGATGCATCAAAAGTATATCAACATACTTATAACACAAAAAATAACACACCAGATGAAGATACATTTAATGTTTCAAAAAGTGGAACAACAGTTAAAAATTCAATTGAATATGCTGATCCAAACTTCTTTAAAAAAGATTCTGTCAAATATTTATCAAGAAATGATTGGCGTGGAACATGGCCTTTAGAATATACAGATTATACTGCAGAACCACAAATGATTGAATTAATTAATGGTAAAACATATGTTGTTAAAGACAATGATGATGTATCAGATATTTTATTTAATCAAGAAGGTAATGATAAATATCTTAATTTAAAAGGTGCTAAATATAATGATGAAGCATGGGATAAATTACTTAACCAATTAGATTTAACTCAAGCTGTTGAATTCATTGTTCATGGTAATAGAGACTATTTAGCAATGGATTCTGTAGGTTTTATTGCAGGTAAATTTACAGAAAATGGTCCTAATGGTGTTGGAGATCGTGCTTTTAAAACATTATCATATAACAACTATGGTGAAACAGTTCCACAATGGAAAATTGCTGATACAGATGAAAATGCTAAATTCGAAATGACTGTTTTCCCAAGTGGACCAGTTATGGGTGCAACATTCAATCCTCGTTTAGCTTATGAACAAGGAAGATTAATGGGTAATGATGCATTATTTGTTGGTTTACCAATTTTATGGGGCCCATCAATGAATACTCATCGTACAGGATATAATGGTAGAAATATTGAATATTATTCAGAAGACCCAGTTTTAACTGGAACAATTGGTATGGAATATAGTATTGGTGCTTTAGATAAAGGCTTAATTGCTGCTCCTAAACATTTTGCTTTCAATGATCAAGAAACAAATAGATCCGGGGTATCTCCATATTTAACTGAACAAAGAGGAAGAGAAATCGAATTAAGAGCATTCCAAATTGCTTTTGAAGCTACAAAATATGATACAAATGAAAGAGATGCTGGTTTACTTGGTGTTATGACATCATTCTCAAAAATTGGACCAGTTGAAGTAACATGTTCTAAAGGATTATTAACTGATATATTAAGAGGCGAATGGGGATACAAAGGGTATATTGTTAGTGACTTAGAAGATGATACAGATTTCTTACCACAAGCTTTATATGCTGGTATTACTAGCTTCGATTCAACTGCTAAATTAGATGCATTAAATACTGATAAATATAATAACTTTACTGTTGATAAAATCAAAAAAGATGCATCAATATTAAAGAATATTAAAGAAGCTGTTCATTGTAATTTATGGGTATTAACTCAAAGTAACTATATGAACATGGTTGATGTAAACAGTGAATATGTTGATACAATGACTTGGTGGAGAGCTACTTATATTGCTGTTGAGGCAACATCAGCTACAATAGCAGGATTATGTCTAGCATTAACTGTATTAACATCAATTCTTGATAAAAAGAAAGGACGTAATTAATTATGTTAGAAAAAATTAAAAAATGCGGTTTATGTTTCTATATTAGTCTTATTGCACTTGTTCTTATTTTTGTCTCTATGATACTTGCTATTTCAAGTTCTACAAATCTTGGATATAGTATTGATGAACTTCCTTTAATTGTAACATTTTCAATTATTTCAATTCTTTGTATAATTGGATCAGCATTATTATCATTTAAATTTAAAAATGATGCTCTTGCATATGTTCCTTTACTAGTTGCTATGATTTTATCTGGAATATGCTTTATGTTTGTCATTTCATCAAGAACTTATTTAATGGGAACATTATGGTTTACTAAACTTGATGAATCAAATCAATATGCTGTTGCAGCAATGAATACAGGTGCACCATCATTTGTTATGTATTTTATTAGTATGGTTATTTTATCTATAGCATCATTCTTCAATTTATCTAAAAATGATAAAGCTGTAGAAAATACTAATAATTAATGTTTTATTGATAACATCATAAAATAATTGTTAAAAGGGTTATATACTCATTAATGGGTATCTAACTCTTTTTGTTTTAAAATTAATTGCTATGTTTTATAATTCTATATTATAAAAAAGAGATAATTATATAAACTAATTGACTTTAAATATTTTTATTAATATATTATTAACTATGAAAAAGAATAGAATTATTTATATCCCACTAATATTATCTTTTGTATTAAGTGGTTGTAATCAAACAGAAAAAAAAGAAACTCCTATTGTAAACGCGATTAATGATTTAAAAGGTAATTTAACTATTACTGGTAATTATAATCAAACAGCTTATTATGAAGAAAATGAAATTAAAAGTTCAAGTGAATTATTAACTTTTAAATTTTTAAATGATGAAAAAAAATCGCGTTATAATTCCATTTCAAGTGAAAATGAAATTGTTAAAGAAAATATTTATTTGATGGGTGAAGATGGATATACATATACTCCATTATTAAATTATAAAAATGAAGTATTCCTTAACCAAATGTATGATGAAGATGAAAATCCAATTAATTTTTTAATTAATTATGGTAATCCTTTTGAATTATTAACTCAAGATTTATTAACTCAAGGTGAAAGCATTAATGAATATGTTTTGAATTTAACTTTTGCTAATCAAATATATGCATATTTTACTGAAACTAATAATTATGTTGAAGAAGCTATATTAGAAATAGAAAATAATAATTTTGTTTCTTTAAATTTTAAAGTTGCTTCTTATGAAGGATATCTAGAATATGAAGGTCAAAATGTTAGAGTGAAAGTTGATGAAGAATTGTTATTAAATTTTACAGATTATAATAAAACTTCATTTACAATTAATGAAAGTACTAATGAAAATAAAGAATTACATGATGCATTTATTGATTTAGGTAATAATTATACTTTAAAAATGACTAGACATACTTCTACTGCTGAAGATTATATATCTTATTTTTATTTCACAGGGGAAGAAGCATATTTGCAACATCGCGAAGGCGATGAAAGTATGAAATATGATAAATGGTTTAAATTAGATAAATCAAATCCTAATGATAAAAATTATTATGAATATAAATTTAATAAAGATTCACAAAGCTGGACAGGTAAATCTGATGGTAGTGAAGAAAGTAGTATAACTACTAATTATGAAGATTTTTTACCTAAATTTAATGAAATATCAAGTAATTTATTTGTTAAAAATGGTTCAAAATATGAAGCTATGAATAAAGCAGTTGGCTCTATTGCTCAAGCAATTTGCCCTAAAGATTATCAAGGTTATACAAATTTTGAAGATAATGCTGGAGATAAAGTCGAAATTACTTTATTAAATGGTGAACTTAATAAAATTGTTATGCATACTCAATATGAACAATTTACTGCTGTTTTTGAATATGAATATACTTTTGAAATTTTAAATATTGGAGAAACAAAATTACCAAGTTTTGTTAAATAATGGAGGCTATTATGAAAAAGAAATTATTAAGTGCGTTAATGTTGTTTGCTTCTTTTGGTGTTATTTCAACATTAACTAGCTGTAATCACATTATTGAATTAAATTCTAAAGCAGAAGTTAAACTTACTTTAGAAGATGTAGAAAATAAAACATTAGAGGTTGGTGAAACTCTTACATTAAATTTAAAAGTTGAAAACACTAATAAAAAAGCTACTTTTGTTAGTTCAAATGAAGAAGTGTTAACTGTTAATGAAAATGGAGTAGTTGAAGCTAAAAGTGTTGGAAGTGCAAAAATATATGCTTTAATTCAAGATGAAAAAGAATTAAAAAGTAATTCACTTGAATTTAATGTTTTAGCTAAATCAGATATTAAAGTAACATTAGATGTTGAAACACCTATGTTGATTGTTAATGATACATTTGATTTAAAACCTACTATCACAGGAAATATTAATAATTATCCAGTTAATTATATTTCTAGTGATACAACTGTAGCTTCTATTGATAATAGTGGAAAAATTACTGCTTTAAAAGAAGGCAAAACAAAAATAAGTGTTGTTATTAAAAATATAGAAAGAGCATCAATCGAATTTAATATATTTAATTCTTATGTTCCATGTGAAAATATATCTTTAAAAGAAAAACAAATTTTCTTATCTATAAACGAAGAATATGAAGTTAATCCAGTTTATAGCCCAATGAATTCAATTAAAGGATTTACTTTAACTAGTGAAGATACTGAATCAGTAAAAGTTGAAGGAAATAAAATTATTGGTTTAGAAGAAACTTATAGTCCAGTTAAAGTGACCATTACTAGTGGTAATGCTACTTTTGAATTATTAGTTACAGTTGTAGATGGAGAAAATGCTAAAATAATTGAAGAAGTTAAAGCAAAATTAGATACAAGTCTTTCTTTAGAGCCAACTTTAGCTAAAGATGGTAATTTAACTGTTTCAAAATTAAATGAACAAAATGAAGAAACATCTAAAAAGGTATATGATTTTGAAGTTTATAACGATAATAAAACAAGTACTATTTATACAGATAATGGTTTTGTAAATAGATATACTGCTGCAATAGAAGGTAATATATTTGTAAATAGTATTGAAACAAAAACTAATGATGGATTTACTTTTGATGATTTTGCTAATAAAAAAATTGGTGATAATTCTGGTGAAATGAAAGAAGAAAATGCTCTTAAACAAGCTAATTTACCAATAGTAGGTGGATCATTACCAAATGGATTATCAAAATATATTAAAAATAATTATTTCAATTATAACAAATATGATACTAGTGGATATTTTGATGTTGCAAATTATTCTAAAAATGGAGAAATATATACTTTCAATGTTACTCAAGAAGATAAATATAATAAAAAAATAATGTCTGCAACCATTGAATTTGATGATGGTTTAATTAAATCATTTACATCAACAATTACTTCATATACTAATTATGATGATAAAAATATTAACTTTGAGTTTTTTGAAACAGAAAAAGTAACTGCTACAATGAATAAAGGTACAAAAGAAAAATCAACTTCTTTACCAGATTTTTCAAAATTAATATGTACTAATTTTGAACTTAAATTTTTAAATAAAGGTGAAGCAAAGACTGAATTTAGTGTTGGTGATGTTGTTTCTATTGATATAAAGGGTGAACCTTCAACATATAATAGTAAATTTGATCCAATTAATATTAAATTAAGTAGCCCAAGTGTTGCTAGATATAATACAACTAAACATACATTAACGTTAATGAAGGAATGTAATGAATTAAAAATAACTGCTTCAACATTTAATGTTACTAAAGAATATACATTAAAAATTAATGCTTTACCTGTTAAAAGTTTGTCTATTGAATCAAGTGAAATGGGCTTAGCAAATAATACTATTTCTGGGAAAATTAATGTTAATCCATCCAAAGCAAGTTCTGATTTAGAATATGAAATAATAAGTGGTGATAAAACTAAAGTTAATATTGTTTCTAATCCAGGAACAACAAATAATGCTCCATCATTTAAATTTACTGCTACTGAAGCTAATAAATATACATTAAAAGTTACTGATAAATTAACTAATGTTTCTACTACAAAAGATATTACTATTTTTGAAGATAGTGATGAAGGAATTATTAATTTAATTAAAGCATGTAATATTACTTCTGATAATGAATATTTATCTAATTTCAATTTAACATTTGATAGTGAAAATACAGGTACAATTAGCTTTACTTATAATATGGAAGATAAAAATAGTAGTCGTACCAATTTAGATTTTAATCAAAAATTTACAATTAGTAATAAAACAATTTCATTAGATCCATCTTCAACAACACATTATATTGATACATTTGAATTTGATACTAATCTTGATGGATCAAAAGATTATTCTACATTAAAATTGAAATGTCATAATAGTAAAACAGATTTAACAGAAAATTCAATTATATTAAGCTTAAATTTAAAATAAAAAATTTTGTTAATAATGGCAAGTCTTTAATGATTTGCCATTTTCTTTTATTTGAAATAATATATAATAAAAGTAGGTGGTAATAAATGACAGATTTTTCTCAAAAAATTGATTTAAAAAAAGATATTGAAACAACTTATTTAGGTAAAACATTAATTTTACATAAATGTTTTTCTTATCATGGACCAATAACTATGCAATATATTCCTTATGGAGGTATACAATCTGTATTTCATAATAATATAATTATTCATGTAAAAGATGGATATATTTCATGTAAAAATGTTACTTATGATGGAATTAAAATGTCTAATAAAAAATTTATAGATATGTTTGAAGATTTGGTAAATACAGTTTTACCATGTTAGGAGGAAAATATGAAACTAATAAAAAAATTAATTATAACAATAATTACTCTTGTAGTAGTGGTTATTGCTGGAGCAGTTGGAACATATGTTTATGTTAAAAGTACTTATGATATTGATTTGATAAATACAGTTTTAGAATTAAAGAAAATATCTGATCCAGTTGATGAAAATAAATTAATTACTAATCCATATACTGAAGAAGATAAAACTAAAGCTCATGAAGAAGTTAATAATTCTGTTAATGGTTTTATTGGAAATGATGGTATTAATTTTGATAAATTATTAACTGGAATGAAAACAGTTATTAAACTTGATGATAAACAATTAGCTTGTTTAGCTCAAGAAGTTATTGATCAAGAAATGGAAGGTAAAATAACTATTGGTGAACAAGATATTCCTTTATCTTTAAAACAAATAGATATTAGTAATATTGATGATGAAGGAAATGCTAATTTTAATACTATTGTAAAATTAGATATTTCTTCTTATAAAACTAATATGAATAGTTTTCCTTTATCAATGCTAAAAAAATATGTTCCTGATTATTTATATGTTTCTTCTACTGTTTGGGTTGAAAAAAATAAAGAAAATGAAGTCGTAGTGCCATTTGCGTATTCAACAACATCTACTTCATTTACAATTAATACTTTAACTGATAAAGAAACTACTGAATTATTTAAAACTCTTGATGCAGTTATAAAAATAGGTACAGCAGATAATCTTAATAATCAAATTGGAAATGCAATTTTAGGATCATTAATTGGTAGTGAAGAACAAAATGGTTTAGCATATTCTTTAAAACAATATGGAGCTAAAGATTATAGGTTTATTTTGGAAAATGATGTTGATTATTTTGTTGTTGAAAGATAATAATCAAAATATATTTAAGAATGAATATTAAATTAAAAAAATAATATTCATTTTTTATTAAAAAATTAGCACTCAACTATTGACAGTGCTAATGTATGTGCTATACTATAGTTAGCACTTGAGATATAAGAGTGCTAATAAAGGAGACTGATATTATGAACAATATGATTAAAAATGATAATTATGGAATTTTAGATCCATTATTTGATGAATTATTTTTTGGTAATAAAAATAAACATGAAGTAATGAAAACTGATATAAAAGATGAAGGAGATCATTATTTGATGAAAATAGATCTTCCAGAAGTCAAAAAAGAAAACATTAAATTATCTTTAGAAGATGGATATTTAATTGTTTCTGCTAAATTTGATTATAATAACGAAGATAAAGAAAAAAATAATTATATAAGACGTGAACGTCATTATGGTAATTGTTCTAGAAGTTATTATTTAGGTGAAGATGTTACTGAAGAAGACATTAAAGCTAAATTACAAGATGGTGTTTTAACTCTTAATGTTAAAAAAGTAGATCCTAAAGCTAAAGAAACAAAGAAATTTATTTCAATTGAATAATTTATAATAATTCCTATTTACAAAGCAAACGCATTTGTAAATAGGATTTTTTTTACCTAAAATGTAAATGATATATTAATTTGAAGAATTATATTAATAGATAATATTTATTAGTGGCATTATCATCTTTATCGGTATTAATAATATAAAATTTAATACTTCTTAATAATAAATTTTATTCAATTAAAAATACATAATCATGATTATGCTAATCACGATTATGTAAAATATTTATGCATTTATATTTTAATTAATTTCAATCTTATTTACATTTATAAAATTTATAAATTATAAGATAATAAGCGGAAAATACTAAAAATATATGGTTTACCGCTTTTTTTATTAGTGATAATATATTAATTGAAAGGATAACAAGCGGATTTTAACAAAAAAACTCATTTACCGCTTAATATAATGTGTATGGTAGGAAGAGAAAAAGAAATCAAAGAATTAAAAAGATTATATAATTCAAAAAAAGTAGAATTTGTCGCTGTATACGGAAGAAGAAGAGTAGGCAAAACATATTTAATTAATAACATGTTTAAAAATGATTTTGTTTTTAGGCATGCTGGTTTATCTCTAGATGAAGAAGAAAACAATAAACAATTATCAAAACAATTAAATCAATTTTATAATTCGTTATTAATATATGGTTTGAAAAATGAAAAAAAACCAACTAATTGGTTTGAAGCATTTTATTTGTTACAGAAATTAATCACTGAAAAAGATAATGGAACTAAACAAGTTGTTTTTATTGATGAACTTCCATGGCTAGATACTGCTAAATCAGATTTTATTAATGCTTTTGAAGGATTTTGGAATAATTATGGATGTGCTAATGATAACCTTTTATTAATAGTTTGTGGAAGTGCTACATCTTGGATAAAAAATAATTTAATAAATAATCCTGGTGGATTATATGGAAGAATTACTTATGAAATAAAACTTAAACCATTTTCTTTATATGAATGTGAAGCATTTTTGAACTCTAATGATGTTCATTTATCAAAATATGATATAGTGCAAAGCTATATGATTTTTGGTGGTATACCATTTTATTTGAACTATTTAAAACCTGATTATTCTTTATCTCAAAATATTGATGAATTGTTTTTTAAAAGAAATGCATTATTATCATTAGAATTTGATAGATTATTTGCTTCTGTTTTTGATAATCCTGATAAAATTAAAGATATTGTTAAGTTTCTTGCTACAAATAGTTTGGGATATACAAGAAAAGATATTGTATCTAAATTAAAAATTAGTGATGGCGGAACATTATCAAAATATTTAAATGCATTATTGGCAAGTGATTTTATAATTAAATATGTTCCTTTTGGTTATAAAAAAAATGAAGAAAGGTATAAATTAATAGATCCGTTTAGCATATTTTATTTAAAATTTATTTATGAAAATAAAAATATAAATGAAAAATTTTGGAGTCAGAATGTTACAAGTCATAATCTTTCTTCTTGGCGAGGAATAGCGTTTGAAAATGTTTGCTTTAATCATATTGAGCAAATAAAATTTAAACTTGGAATATCTGGCGTTATTACTGAAGCATCTAGTTTTTTTAATAAAGAAGATGGTTATCAAATAGATTTAGTTTTATCAAGAAATGATAATGTTATTAATTTATGTGAATTAAAATTTTATTCATCTGAATTTAATATCGATAAAAATTATTATTTAAAAATAATGAATAGAACTAATTTGTTATTAGAAAAAATTAATAATAAGAAAAAAGTTATAAATAATACATTAATTACAACATTTGATATCAAAAATAATGAATATTCTAATGTTTTCAATAATGTTATAACTCTTGATGATTTATTTAAATTTTAAATAAAAAAATGTCACTTTTTCTTTGTTATAATAGTTATATATATGTAGGAGTTAAAGTTTAATAAATGGAAGACAAAAAATTTAACGAATTATATAACCAATACTATTTAGATGTTTTTCGTTATGCTTATTCTTATATTAAAAGACATGATATTGCTGAAAATATTCTTCAAGATACTTTTTTAGAACTATATCTCAATTGTCCAAAAAAAGAAGATAATATAAAATCATGGTTAATGAAAGTTTGTTTAAATAAATGTCATGATTATTATAATAAAGAAAAAAATATCGTTACTCTAAATGATGATTATGATATAGGTATAGAAAATAAATATGATGATAATCAAGACTTGATTTTAATGGCTTTAGATAAAATACCAAAGAAATATTCATTAATAATTAGATTATTTTATTATGGTAATTTATCAATAAAAGAAATTTCTAAATTGTGTTTTTTATCAGAAAATACAGTAAAGAAAAGACTACAAAGAGGAAAAGAAGAATTAAAAAAAGTTTTGGAGGAAAATTATGAATATTGATAAAATGATTATACAATCTGTTAATAATATAAATCTAGAAACCGATAAAGAGAAAATAATCAATAATATTAAAGCAAAAACAATTAAGAAATCACCTAAAAATAAAAAAATTATTTTTTCAATATCTAGTTTAGCTATTGCTTCTATTGTTTGTGCATTTATAATTCCTTATTTAATTAAAACAAATTTTAATGAAATAATTAAAAGTAGTTATTCTAATAATTCTTCAAGTCCAATGAGTATTTTAGAAGGTGCTTTTTCAACATCATTGAAATCTACTACAAAATATGAAAATAATAAAGAAATAGAAGTCAATTATAGAAGTTATTTGAGTATAGAAAATGATAATATAAAATTTGAAAATGATCAATTAGTTAATTTTTCTTTAATACTGATAATGATTTAAAAACAAAAATAGTGTATTCTTTTGATAACAATATTTCATATTTTTTTAATAATAATTTTAATTATATATATAAAGATATAGTTACTTTAAGTAATATTAGTTCAAAGAAAGGCTTTATTAATTATAGTATTGTTATTAAACCAAAAAAAGAAGAAAAATTGACTTCTATATATGTTTATAATGATAATAATGAAATTATTGATAGTTATGAAAATAGAAATGATATAAGTTCACATTCTTTTTTAGAAGGATATTTTTCATATACTATTTATATGGGATTAATTGGCTTAGAAAAATATGATCCATATAAAAATTGTAACCTTTAAGTTATAATTTTAATAAATTTAACTTTATTTATGTTATTATGGAATAAATAGAGGTTAAGTTTATGAAGATTATCCATTGTGCAGATTTACATTTGGGTTCAAAAATAGAATCAAAATTAATGTCGATTTCTTCAGATAGAAAAACTGAAGTAAGAAATTCGTTTTCTAAATTAGTTGATTATGCCGAAAAAAATGAAATATCAATTATTTTATTATCTGGAGATGTTTTTGATTCTGATAAACCTTTAAAGA
Source organism: uncultured Mollicutes bacterium (assembly GCA_900551385.1). GTDB lineage: Bacteria > Bacillota_I > Bacilli_A > RFN20 > CAG-449 > CAG-449. Next base: position 12,616 of record URVS01000018.1, read on the forward strand.
AAGATAAAGAATTTTTTTATAATGTTATTAAAGAAAATCCTAATATTGATTTTATTTAT
>URVS01000019.1 GCA_900551385.1 uncultured Mollicutes bacterium
CAATTTCTTCTTCAAGATGTTGAATATTACTAATAATTGTTTCTTTTTCAAGACCTACTAATCTTGATAATCTCATATCAAGAATTGATTTAGTTTGAATTTCAGTAAAGCCAAATCTTTCAATCAATCTATTTTTAGCTTCATCTTGAGTTTTAGATGCTTTAATAATATCAACAACTTCATCAATATTATCTTGAGCAAGTAATAAACCTTGATAAATATGTAATTGATCTTTATCTTTCTTTAAATCATAACGAGTTCTTCTTTCAATGACTTCACATTGGAATGATAAGTAATCTTTTAATATTTTATCTATTGGTAAAATTTTTGGTTCACCATTAACTAAACAAAGCATGATAATACCAAATGAAGATTGTAATTGAGTGTTTTTAAATAATTGATTAAGTATAACTTCTGGAACAACATCTCTTCTTAATTCAATAACTACCCTAATACCTTCTTTATTTGATTCATCTCTAATTGCAGTAATTCCATCAATTACTTTGTCTCTAACTAAATGACCAATACCTTCAAGCATTGTTGATTTATTAACACCATAAGGAATTTCAGTAATAACAATTCTTTTTCTATCATTACCATGTTCTTCAATTTCTGCTCTAGAACGTAAAGTAATAGATCCTTGTCCAGTTTCATAAGCTTTTTTAATACCTGCTCTACCTAATATAATGCCACCAGTAGGAAAATCAGGACCATATAAATAATTTGTCATAATTTCTTCAGGAGTTAATTCAGGATTTCTAGCAAGTGCGATAATAGCATTAATAACTTCATTCATATTATGAGGAGGAATATTAGTTGCCATACCAACAGCAATACCATTAGAACCATTTAATAATAAATTAGGGATTCTAGAAGGTAAAACAACAGGTTCTTCTTCTTCGCCATCATAATTAGGAACAAAATCTACTGTATCTTTTTTAATGTCTCTAACCATTTCTAAACAAATTTTAGACATTCTTGCTTCTGTATAACGCATAGCTGCTGCTTCATCGCCATCAATAGAACCAAAGTTACCATGTCCATCAATCAATGTATATCTAATTGAGAAAGGTTGAGCTAATCTAACAAGTGCACTATAAATTGCTGAGTCACCATGTGGGTGATATTTACCCATAACATCACCAACAATACGAGCACATTTTCTATATGGTTGATTAGGTTGCATACCTAATTCATTCATACCATAAATAATTCTTCTATGAACTGGTTTTAAACCATCTCTTACATCAGGAATTGCACGAGATACAATAACTGACATTGCATAATCTAGGAAAGATTGTTTTACTTCTTTTACTAATTCTCTTTCAGATAATCCAGGAACAATTCCTTCCTCAATTTCTTCAATTTCTTCATCAGTAGCAGGAGTTACTTCTTCATTATTAATTAAATCTTTTTCTTCAGCCATTTTCTTGTACCTCCTTAAATATCTAAGTTATTAACAAACTTAGCATTTTCTTTAATGAATTGTTTTCTACATAAGACATCTTCGCCCATTAATTCATCAAAGACTTTATCTGCTGCCATTGCATCTTCAATAGTAACTCTAATCATTTTTCTTTTTTCAGGATCCATAGTTGTTTCCCATAATTGTTCAGCATCCATTTCACCTAAACCTTTATATCTTTGTAATTTTAATAATTTAGAAGCTGCAGGGCCTAATTTTAATCTTAATTGATTTAATTGTTCATCATTATAACAATAATAATCTTTATTACCTCTTGAAGCTTTATATAGAGGAGGTTGAGCAATATAAATATATCCTTGTTCAACAAGTGGTTTCATAAAGCGATAGAAGAATGTTAATAATAATATTCTAATATGTGAACCATCAACATCAGCATCGGTCATAATAACTATTTTATGATATCTAATTTTTGAAACATCAAAATCATTTCCGTATCCACCACCAATAGCAATAATCATATTACCAATTTCAGCATTCGCAAATATTCTCTTTGTTTGAGCTTTTTCAACATTAAGAATCTTACCTCTTAAAGGTAAAATAGCTTGTGTTTTTCTATCTCTACCATTTTTAGCAGATCCACCAGCAGAATTACCTTCGACAATATATAATTCACATTCTTCAGCATTTTTAGAAGAACAATCAGCAAGTTTACCAGGTAAAGAAGTAATATCCATACCATTTTTTCTAGTAGTTTCTCTTGCTTTTTTAGCGGCAATACGTGCATTAGCTGCTAAAGTAACTTTAGCCATAATCATTTTTGCAGCTTTAGGATTTTCATTTAAATATCTTTCAAGTTGTTCACCAAAAATATTAGATGTAATTGCTCTTACTTCAGAATTACCTAATTTACCTTTTGTTTGACCTTCATATTGAGGATCAGGATGTTTAATAGAAATAATTGCAGTTAAGCCTTCTCTAGCATCATCTTGAGTTAATGATTCATCATTATCTTTTAAGAATTTATTTGCTCTAGCATATTTATTAATAACTCTAGTTAAAGCTAATCTAAATCCTTCTTCATGAGTACCACCATCAGCTGTATTAATATTATTACAGAAAGAATAAATCATACTAGTATATGAATCATTGTATTGCATAGCAATCTCAACACTAATACCATCTTGTTTTCCTTCACAATATATAACATCATATTGATTATCTTGAGATTCTTTGTTTCTGTTTAAATAAGTTACATATTCTTTTAAGCCGCCTTCATAACAGAAATCATCTTCAACAGGTTCTTCTCCTCTATCATCTTTAACAATTATTCTGACGCCTTTATTTAAGAAAGCCATTTGACGAATTCTATCTCTAATAATAGAATAATCAAACACAGTTGTTTCTTTAAAAATAGATGCATCTGGTTTAAATGTAACAATAGTACCAGTATCATCACATGTACCAATTTGTTTTAATGGTTCAACAGTATGTCCACCATTAGCAAATTTAATATAATAAATTCCACCATCTTTATGAACTGTTACTTCAAGCCATTCAGATAAAGCATTAACTACTGAAGCACCAACACCATGTAAGCCACCAGAGACTTTATATCCTCCGCCTTCACCGAATTTACCACCAGCATGTAAAATAGTATAAACAGTTTCAACAGCTGATTTACCAGATTTAGCAACTATACCAACAGGAATACCTCTACCATTATCTTTAACTGTAATTGTGTTTCCTTTATTGATAGTGACATGAATAGTATCACAATAACCAGCCAAAGCTTCATCGATTGCATTATCTACAATTTCCCAAACACAATGATGCAAACCAGTACTAGAAGTAGAACCAATATACATACCTGGTCTTTTTCTAACTGCTTCTAAGCCTTCCAAGACTTGAATATCGTTAGCGTTATAATCAGCTTTTGCTTTTTCTTCATCGGGAATAAGATTCCTAGTTTCTTTTTCTAATTCTTCATTTTCCATTAGTTAACCCTCCTGACTAAGTTATTTTCTACATTAAATAAAGATATTTTTTGATCTAAATTAAATTTAGTACCTGTAATAAATACTTGCTCAACATTTTTTAACAAGTTAATTAATTTATTCTGATGATTATCATCAAGTTCAGATAACACATCATCAAGAATAATAATAGGCTCTTGATTGAATTTATCTTTGATCTGTTTAAACAGACTTAATTTAAGTGCTATAACAGATAATCTATTTTGACCTTGTGAGCCATATAAAGCAAGGTCTAGTGAATTATAAAGAAGTGTTAAATCATCTAAATGGATTCCAGGAATAACAGCCCTAGAAGCCCCATTATTTAAAGAAGCATAAACTTTTTCTTTTATTTTCTTTAAATAATCCCCATCAGTTTTTATATTCTCTACATAGGATAATTTAAGTAAATCTTTAGAATCTAAGAATTTTTCACTAATAAAACTTAAATTCTTGTTTAACAAATCAACAAATTCACTTCTTTTATTTTGTAAAACATATCCTCTTTTACTAAGTTCTTCTAATAATATATCTAAAGTTAAAAAATCTATTTTTTCATTTTTTAATAAATTTTTAATTTCTAGAAGATAATGATTATATTCACTCAATAATTTTAAATATATTTTATCTTGCATTGATAAGTTTAAATCTAGAAACTTCCTTCTTTTTAGAGGAGAATCTTTAAACAATTCTGCATCTTTTGGTAAAAAGCTTATAATTTTACAAATACCAACCATTTCAGAAATTTTTTTTATTTCATTTCCATCAAGCCAAACAAATTTACCTTCTTTAGAAATAACAATTCTATATTCACGATCAATTTCATTTTCAAGTTGAGAAATTATAACACATGATTCATTATCAACTTTAATCATTTCTTTATCGTCATTAGTTCTGATAGATTTACATAAAGCAAGCATACCTATAGCTTCCACTAAAGATGTTTTGCCACTTCCATTATTGCCTTGAAAAAAATTTATTCCTTTTTCAAAATTTAGATCTATTTCTGAATAATTTCTAAAATTTCTTAATTGTATTTTTTTAACCCACATTTTTTTCTATCAAATAAGTTTCATCTTTTATTCTTATTTGATCTCCTGGGTAAAGCTTTCTTCCCCTTCTAGTTTCTAATATATCATTAACAAATACTTCATTTTCTTTTAAATATATTTTTGCTTCTCCACCTGTAGAAATAACATTTTCTTTCTTTAAGACATTTTGAAGTTCAATATATTCTGTATGAATTAAAACTTTCTTCATGATATACTCCTTTAACTAGATAAACTTACTATTAAATTATAGCACTTTTATTTATTAAAATAAATAAGGAAGTTATTTTTAACCATATAAAAAGATTATTTTTTTAGCAAAAATAACCTATTTTTTCATAATATCAATTAAATTCATTTAGCATTTGTGAAAATCTATTTTTTAATTCTTCTTTTTCTTCATCAACAAGATAATAATGACCACTATTGTTTAGAACATGTATTTCAAAATCTTTATTCTTTTTTAAATCATTTAAAGCTTTATTTCTAACTAATTCATCCTTTAAGCAATGAAAACATATACAAGGAGTTTTTATTTTATCAATTACTTTTCTTGTTTTTTTTATTTCCTTAAACAAATCAAAAAATCTAGGAATCCAACCTAAATAAACAAATGGATTTTTAGACACTTCCACAGAAGTATTATCAATTAATACCTTAGTCATTTCATTATGATATTTAGGATTTACAAAAGCACATTTAAAACATTCTTTTATTGTCACAAGTCCTACTTTAGGTCTTAATGGAACATTCAAAAGAAATAATTGTTCAATAATATTATCATTTTTTAAGCTTTCTAATAACCCAAACAAACAACCCATAGAATGACCAACAAATATTACTTTTTGATTTTTATTTTTTAAAGAATCTAACAAATCACTAATTTGTTTTTCCCATTTAATTAATGAAGTTTTAGAAAAATCTTTTGCTTTTTTTCCATGGCCATCTAAAACAACTTTTACATAAGAAAAATAATCACTTATCAAAGGATATAAATCATTAAATCTCACAGGGCTTCCTATAATGCCATGTACAAATATTATTGTATATTTACTATCTTTTACTTCAATGTATTCACTTTTCATCATTAAATATCATATTTAGCCACTATTTCACTTGGTGTCTTTCTAAGTAAATTTACAATAGGAATTATTCCAATAATTGCACTTGTTAATAATAATAAAATTAATAAAACATAAGTTGAACTCGTTAAAAATATATTAGCAAAACTAAACCCAACTGTATTAGCAAAATTAGCTATAATTCCATATACAATAGTAGTAAATAAATACCCAATTACAGAAGTAAATAAGGTTAAAACAATTGTTTCAATAATATATTTTTCAATTATTCTTTTTTTTGAAAATCCTAATTCACGATTTACACCTATATTATAAATATCTTTTATCATTTTACTACGCATAGAAAAATAAGTATATATTGGCACAACAGTTACCATAACAATAAGAATTGGTAATAATTGTTTTCTACTTTCTTTTGAATAATCTTTTAAATGTAAATAATTTAATTTATATATATTCTCCACATTATATCCTTTTTCTTTAAAGAAAGATTTAAGTTTATTTATATCTTTAGTTGTAAAATATCTAATTCCATCATAATTACTAACATCTCCAATTCCAGATTTAAAATAAGATATGGTTTTATTATTAAGTAAAATTGTTTCTTCAGTTGAATTCTTATAATTTTCATTAAACCCACTTTTTAAACGATATTTACCTACAATAGTTACTTCACCAACTTTTTCACCAATGTTTATATTATTATAACAGCATACTAAGCCTTCTAACATTGATTTAATATCTCTACCTTCTGTTATTTCATAATCAACATTTTCATTAGAATACGCTATTTGTCTTCCATTAAAATCAACATTAATAAGTTTTAGATCTTTTTTATTTGCAATATAATTAGGTAAATTAACATAATCAACTTTAGATTTAATTAAACCAACTGCTTCAAATCTTATGTCTTTATTATCTAAAGTAGTGAAATTTTTATATTTATTTTTTTCATCTTCTAAATATTTTTGATAATTACTAATATCTATTGGAGTATCTATATTATCTATATTTATCAAAAATTGATTTCCTTCATCAGTTAAATCATTACCATATACCACATCATAATAACCTTTTTCATAATCTTTATACCCTAAAATTCTAGTATAATTTATTTCACTTTCATCATATAAATTATTTATAATATTATAATTTTTATAATTATTATAATATATCGCATATGTGTCTTTACTTGTTATACCAGAAATTATTTTCTTATTATATTCAGCAGTATCTCCTTTACCAATCAAAAAATCATATCCAATCTTTTTGTTAGGAATTTGATTTAAGATTTTATCTGCCAATTTTTTACCAATAACAATTTCATTTTCATTAGAAGGAAAATTACCACATAACAAAGAATCATTTTCAATTAAAGATAAATCAAATGCATTCGCATTGATATTATAATAATCTTTTAAAAAACTATTATATCTCATTTGCAAAAGATAATTATCTTCAGCTTTTGGAAAAACTAAATCAATATAATTTTCTTCCATTGCTTGTAATATTGTTGAATTATAATTTCTTATATCAAATTTATTATATTCAGCAGTATTATATTCGTTAGCCTCTACAACTCCATAAACATCATTATCGTAACTAATATTAGATGTATCAATGTATGTATATGTTGAATATGTCATATTTAAAAAGGCTAAAGCTACACCAATTAAGAAAAATGCTAAATGAAAAAATTTAGCCAATTTTCTTGTTTGAAAATAATTTTTAAAAGCTTGTTTTATTTGATTTAATATTCTTTTTATAACATTTTTTTCTTTTTTATCATTATACCAACTTGTATCATAATCAAAACTATTTTCTATATTATCTTTTTTTATTTCTTGATAATGTTCATCAACTAATTGATATGATGTATTTTCTAATAATTTTATTTTCTTATTTGATTTTAAATATATTTGATTATTTTCTTCAACTATAGTTAATTCTAAATCTTCTATTTTATTATTAGAATATATTTTATATGATAAATTATTATCTTTATTAGATACTTCTTTTAAATCTTTTAAATAAATTTTATTTGATTTATTATTTAATGATGCATTATTATCTGTATTTCTTATATTAATTATTTTTCCATCTTTTATTTCTATTATTTGATTTGAATAAAATTCAGCAATATTTTTATCATGTGTTACTAATAAAACTAATGATTTTTCACTGATTTTTTTTAAAATATTCATTATTTCTATAGTATTTTCAGAATCAAGATTTCCTGTTGGTTCATCCGCGATTATTATTTTTGAATTTTTTATTAACGCTCGAGCAATAGATACTCTTTGCATTTGTCCTCCTGATAAATTATCAGCTTGTTTTTTCTTATATTTATATAATCCTACTGCTTTTAAAGCATATTCAATTCTTTTATCTACTTCTTGTTTATCTATTATATCTATTGCTTCTAATGCAATTTTTAAATTATCATAAACACTTATATCATTGATTAAATTATAATTTTGAAAGACATATCCTATATGTTCATTTCTATATTTATCAATTTTATTCATTTGATATTTATCAAATTTTATATCATCATATTCTATTGTTCCAGTTGCTTTATCTAATCCACCTATAACATTTAATAAAGTAGTTTTACCGCTTCCAGATTCACCTAAAAATGTTATTAAACCTATATTTGGTAATTCTAAATTGGTATCATTTATTACATGTATTTCATTACTTTTTCCTTTGTTATAATATTTATTTAAATGTTCAATTTTAATCATTCATATTACCTCTATATTCTTTTATATTATATCATAACTATAAATCACTATAAGTGCAAATTTGTTCATATATATGCATTTTTGTTCTAATTTTTTTACAAATTAAAAAAAACACCATTATGGTGTTTTTAATTAATCAACAAATTTAATATGTATTTGTCTTTTATTACCAAATCCTTCAGATTCAGTTTTAATATTAGGCATTCCTGCTAAAGCATTATGTATCATTCTTCTTTCATCAGCAGGCATTGGATCAAGAACAACATCTGTATGAGTTTTTTGTACTTCATGTGCCAATCTTCTAGCAATAGAAACTAATTTACCATATTTATCATGTTTATATCCATTAACATCCAATAAAACTCTAAATCTCTTTTTAAAATGATTATTAACCGCTAATTTAGTTAATTCGTTTAAAGCTTGAAGTGATTTACCATTTTTACCAATAATAATTGAATTACGATCAGAATCAATTTTTAAATTAATTATTCCTTCATTTAAAGAAGGATTTACTTTATTATCAAAACCTAAAGCTTCAATACTTTTTTGTACATAATCTTTTGCATATTCAATTACATCCATAATTGTATATACATCAATTGTTGTTTCTTCTTCAGTTTGACTAACTAATAAATAATCAATTTCTTCAACAGTACAATATTCTTTTTCTGCTGCTTCTTTAATTGCATCTTCTAATGTTTTTGCTGTATATCTTTGCATTTTATTTACCTCCAAAATCTATTTTTGTTTTAATTTTCTATTTGTTATATGTGAAATAACTAAAGATTGAAGTAAAGAAATTAAAGCAGTAATAATCCAATATATTGCCATAGCTACTGGTAGTTGAGTTCCAGTAAATATAATCATTACAAGCATGACAATGTTCATAATCATCATTTGATTATTTGTTTTATTTTTAGCTGGATTAACACCCATTTTACTTACTTTAGCTGTTCTTCTTTTTTGTAAAAACTGAGGCAATAGCATAGAAACAGCTTGAGATAATGCCATTATAATAAATATAGTTAATGCTACCCAAGAAGCAGTTCCACTCCAATGAAGAATTGCTTCACCAGTAATTGCTGATAAATTTAATCCCCATAAATTACCTACTCTTAATATAGCTGATCCAGACATTGCACCCCAAACAGCAATAAAAATTGGGAATTGGAATAATAATACAATCAACATTCCAAATGGATTTATTTTATATTTTTTATATAAAGCCATTTGTTCTTGTGCCATCATTTGTTTATCATATTGATTTGTATCAGCATTAGGATATTTTTCTTGAATCTTAGCAAGTTCAGGTTGTAATTGAGTCATTTTTTGTTGAGAAGCAGTTTGTCTAAATGTTAATAATAATAACACACCTCTAACAATAACTGTAACAAGTAAAATTGATAAAATTGTTCCCCATTCACCTAAACCAGAAAATGCTTTAGCAAAATAATAAAGCATAGCAGCAATAGGCCAAACAAGTAATCCTTCAATAAATCCAACTTTAGCAAAAGCTTCACCCCATGATTTTCCTTCTAATTTTAAGCCATCAAATGTTCCATCTTCAGGAGTAATGCAAGCTGTTATTTTATTAGCGTAAGCATTAAAACTATTTTTCATATATGTATAAAAATAATCTGTACCAACATCGCTTAAAGTTAATTGTTTACCAATAACATCTTTACTATCATCAAGAGCTTTATTTCTCCATAAATCATAATTTGACCATAAGTCATCTAAAGAAGTAGTTTTTTCTTTAGCATATTTAACTAATGCATATTCATTTGATTTCTTAAACGCATCTCTAGTAGCACCTTCAGTTAAAAGTTCTTCTTTAGTTAAACTATCATATGTTTTTTCTTCTGCATCAATTTTTAATGTAGCTGTTCCATAATTAACTTTAACTGTATCAACAATTTTATGTTCAACATAATTAAAATAATCATTAGAAGGGGCAAAATAAACACCAGTTTTATTAACATCTTCAATAATTTTATCTAAATTTGTTTTATTTTCTTCAGCAATACCATTTTCATAATTAATCATCATATTTGATTTATCTTGAATTGTAACAAAAGATCTTGTACAACCAGCTAAAACGAATATTCCTAAGAAAAGTAATCCAACTTTCCAGATTTTCTTCATTAATTTTCCTCCGCTTTTTTCAGCATATTTTCTAAAATTTGTAAATTAGTTTTATAATCGTTATCTAAGTATGTTTTTTTAACTATTATTACATAGTCTTTATTTTTTAATGTATGTACTTTTTTTATTTGTTGTATCATCGCTCTTACTTGACGTCTTATTTTGACTCTTACTACTGCATTACCAAGTTTCTTGCTAGCAGAGATTCCAAATCTTGGAAAATCAAGTTCATTTTTTATATAATACACGACATAAATATTTGAATTTATTCTATGTTTTAAAGATATTACTTTTTGAAAGTCTTGTTGAGATTTTACTCTTTCGATTTCTTTCATTTTTTCTCCATTTTGATAAAAACCACTAGAGTATTTGCCCCTAGTGGTTTAAGTCTAAGTAATTAAGAATTAAGCAGAAAGGACTTTTCTTCCTTTAAGTCTTCTTCTTGCTAACACTTTACGACCGTTTGGGGTTGCCATACGAGCACGGAAACCATTTACGGATGTGTGTTTTCTTTTACTTGGTTGATACGTTCTTTTCATTTTGTACACCTCCGATAGATACTAACATACGTTTAGATTATATATATATATAAAAGTTAAGTCAACACAAACTAAAATATTTACTTAAAAAATTTTTATATAAATTTATTATATCCATATTTTAAATTTTAAATAATAAGAAATTGTTTGATTATTATATTTACCTTATTAATAAAAGAAAATGAATTTTTTTATTAAATTATTCATTTTTTATTAACTTTATCTTTTTCTATTTATAATCAATCAACATAATATAAACAATTCTAACATAATGTTTAAAACTCTCATTTTTATGTGGATTAAATATAAATTTTACCTAATTTAAGGTTTTTTTTATCAACAATAAATTTTATATTGTTAATTCTTATCCACTTTATCAACAATGATTTATCAACATATTAACCCACATACACTTATCAACATATATAATTGTGGATAACTTTATTTTTTCCTAATTTTAGGTCTTTTTACGCTTTTTTTATTGTGGATAAAAAAAATAATAAATTTTTTGCTTTATTTTTATTTTATTTATGATATTATTTTGTTGTTTTACAGGAGGCAAGCAAATGCCAATCACAGTTACTAAACAAAAAGCAACTTGGGACAAAGTTTTAAAAAGTCTAGAAAAATCTTTAAAAAATGATATGCATAATTATCGTATTTTTTATGCCGATTTAAAATTAATTGAAATAAATGATGATTCTTTAAAAATTCTTGCTCCATCTTTGCTAGTTAAGACTTATTTATCAACTCAAGATCAATCTCATTTATTAAATGAAACAATTAAAAATGTTTTAGGTAAAGATTATAATCTTTCTTTCTATTTAGAAGATGAATTAGATGAAACAATTTCTAAACCAACTAAAAAAATTTCTTCTAATATTGCGCCAATTGAAAATGTTAATTATTTTTCTAATTGCAAATTAAATTCAAAATATATTTTTGATAGTTTTGTAGTAGGTCCATGTAATAAAGAAGCTGCTACAGCAGCCTTAATGGTTGCTAATGATCCAGGAAAATTATTTAATCCATTATTTATTTATTCTAAATCTGGATTAGGAAAAACTCATTTATTGCATGCAATTGGTAATTATTATCAAGAAAAACATCCTAATGCTCATGTTTTATATATTACTACTGATGCTTTTATTGATGAATTTGTAAAATATGTACATGGTAGCCAAGACAATCAATCTTTAAAAGACTTTTTTAAAACAGTTGATTTATTATTAGTAGATGATATTCAATTTTTATCAAATAAAGCTAAAACTTCTGAAATGTTTTTCTATATTTTTAATTCTCTAGTAAATAATGGTAAACAAATAGTATTATCTTCTGATCGTCATCCTCGTGATTTAAAAGATTTAGAAGATAGATTAGTTTCTAGATTTAACATGGGATTAAGTGTTAATATTCAAAATCCAGATACTGATACTTTACTT